>JAVHWG010000040.1:0-22761 GCA_032159965.1 Mycobacterium sp. | reverse complement strand
GAGTTTGGCGGCACCCACCACCGAGGACGCATCCACCCAGTCGAAGCTCGGCAACCCGCGAAGCATGGCGTGCGTCTGGTCGTCGACACCGATCCGCGCCCCCGGGGAGAAGTGCGCCGAAACGGCGTCGGCGAACGCGCCGATGCCGTCGTCGAGGTCGGGGAACAGTGGCCCGTGGCGGTGGTCGTCGGGCAGGTCCTCGGGAATCCCGTCGGCCTGGAGCGTGTAGAGATGCGGGGCCGAATCTCCCTTGACCACCACGGCCACCGGGCGGAAAAGTGCAGCGTGGTCACCGTCCTGGGCGGGCATGGCCGCCCCCGTGGCGTAGGCCAGTGAGCTGGAGCCCAGCAGCACCACACCGTCGATGTCCTGAGCGTCGAGTTGGTCCTGCAGTCGCTGGAAACGGGCGATGCGCATCCGCGACAGATCAGGCATGGCAGGGATGGCCGACCCGCAGATCGTTTCGCCGGCCGCCCAATCCTCGATGGTCATGCCTCCTTAAAGATGCAAAGATAGCCCAATAGGCTGACAGCTTAGCGAAGCCGCTGCACCAGCCGAGCCGCACTTCGCGGGTTTGCCTGCGGTGAAGGGTGTTTCGATGACCACACATCCCGATGTAAGCGCCGACGCAATTGTCGACTTCGATCATCATTCGGATGCGTTCAACCTCAACGAGCGCCAGATCAACGCCGACCTGCGGCGCAGGTGTCCGGTCGCGTGGAACACGAACTACGGCGGCTTCTGGTTTGCGAGCAGTTACGAAGCGGTGGCGCAGGCCGCCCGCGACGGCGACGCGTTCGCGCACAAGTACGAACCCGATGCAACGGACGGGGTGAACTACCGGGGCGAGATGGGCGTGCCGCGGCCCGAGGGCCAGCCGGCGCTAGGTATCGGCGAGGTCGACGGGCCCTACCATCTGGCGCTGCGACGCGCGCTCGCCCCGTTTTTCTCGCCGCGGTCCGTCGACGCGATGAGACCTTTTATGGAGCAGTCCGTGCACTGGTTCCTCGATCAGCGCGTCGGTGACGGCCGGATGGACCTTGTGCTCGACTACGCCAGCCCGGTCCCGGCGATCCTGACCATGCGGCTGATGGGTCTGCCGTACGACAACTGGCAGCTCTATGCCAACCTCTTCCACTCGGTGATGGCGGTGGCGCAGGACAGCGACGAGTACGCCACAGCGATCGCGGAAGTCCCCGCGATGATGGACGACCTGCTGAAGTTCACCGCTGCCCGTCGGCGCGATCCCAGTGACGACCTGACGAGTTTCCTGGTTCAGTTCGAAATCGAGGGCAAGCGCCTCGACGACACGCAGCTGCTCGACATCCTCTGGAATCTCATCGGCGGCGGCGTCGACACCACGACATCACAGACCTCGCTGAGCCTGCTGCACCTGGGCACGCACACCGATCTGCGGCAGCAACTGATCGACGACCCCTCGTTGTATCCCACCGCCACCGACGAGTTCCTGCGCTACTTCTCGGTCAACCAGCAACTGAGCCGGACGGTGGCGCGCGACATCGAGCTCTGTGGTCAGCATCTCCGCCGCAACGACCAACTCATCATCAGCTGGCTGGCCGCCAATCACGACGAGCGCGAGTTCGAGCGGCCCGACCAGGTGGTTCTGGACCGGATGCCCAACCGCCACCTAGCGTTCGGTCTCGGACCGCACCGCTGCATCGGGTCCCACCTCGCGCGCGTCATGTTCGAAGTGATGGTGAAGGCCGTACTCGACCGCGTTCCCGACTACGAGGTCGAACTGGACGGCGTACACGAATACCTCGGCAACCCGAGCATGACGGGCCTGGGCAGGCTGCCGATCACGTTCACGCCAGGCGCGTCCCGCGACACCGCACGCCCAGTCGGCTGACCTGGACACGTGGTCAGAACAGTGCGAACTGGTCGCCGTCGGCGGTCGAGTCGACGAACTCCTCGATGGGCGTGCCGCCGATGACGTTGTCGAGGCGAGCCATGAATTCGGCGTCTGAGATCAGCGGTATGCCCAGCTCATGAGCGTGATATCCCTTGCCGTGCTCTGGGGTTGCCTCGTTGCAGACGACCAGTGACGTCGCGGGGTCGACGGCCTCTGCGTAGGCCAGTCCGGCGTGCAAGATCCGCTCGACGAGTTCCTCGTGGGTGCGGGTGACCTCCGCCGACAACGCCACGCGCATGCCCTGCACCAGGGGCCGGTCCGCAACCAGGCCGCCAGGATTGAGGTAAGGACACGGCAGGCGTGCCGCTAGCATCTTCAGCGGCCGCAGGTCCTCGTGCGTGACGCGACCGTTCGGCCAGGTCCGCCGCGTCACCGGGCGCACCGGCAGCCACACCTTGCGCTCGCGTGCCCGCGCCAGCACCGGCTTCAGGATCTGGGCCAGCACGAGTGCGTCGTCCAAGGCGTCGTGTGGCCGCAATTGGGTGACCCCCCAATGTGCTGCCAGCGTCTCCAGCCGGTAGTTGCCGACGTCGAGATTCAGCCGGCGCGCCAACTCGACCGTGCACATCACGGAGTCGACGGGCAGCTCCAGGCCTGCCAACTCGGCTTCGGCGGCAAGGAACGAGTAATCGAAGGCGACGTTGTGTGCCACCAGCGTGCGTCCCCGCAAGACGTCCGCGACGTCCGCGGCGGCGTCGGCGAAGCACGGCTGGCCGGCGAGCATCTCGGCGGTGAGACCGTGCACGTGGGTGGGACCGGGGTCGACGCCGGGGTTCAGCAGGGTGGAGACGCTTTTCTCGACGTTGCCGTCGTCGCCGAGAGCCAGCGCCGCAATGCTGATGACGCGAGCCTGGCCGGGACGGAAACCCGAGGTCTCGACGTCGACGACGGCCCAGCCGGCGCCGTGCTCGGCGGCGGGCCGACCCCAGGTGGTGCCGGGTGGAGCGGACACAAGCCCAGAGTCCCATGACACACCGACATTCCCTGGGAGCGTCGATACGCGGGCGCCTGCGTGTCGCGCGGGCGAACTACTCGTGAGAAACCAGACGTGACCTGCGGTGTGCGACTAGGTTCGTCTCGTGTCCGACGTCTTCGTGTCGTACTCACGCGCCGACCGCGACACCGTGGCGCGCATCGCCGGTGCGTTGGAGGCGGCCCGCGAGAACGTCTGGGTCGATCTCGAGGAGATCGAACCGTCGGCGCTGTGGATGGACGAGATCAAGACCGCGATCGCGTCGGCAGACTCGATCATCTTTTTCCTGTCTCCGGACTCGGCAGCCTCCGCAGTCTGCCGCACCGAGCTCGACCATGCGGTCGGACTATCCAAACGGATTGTTCCGGTGGTGATCCGGGACGTTTCCGGCGTGTCGGTGCCCCCACCGCTACCCGACATCAACTGGCATTTCATCCGGCCGGAGTCCTTCGACGCCGACGTCGCTCGGCTGGTTGAGATCCTCAACACCGACATCGCCCGCGTCCACCAGCACACGCGGTTGCTCGTGCGGGCCACGGAGTGGGAAGGCAGAGGTGGGGACGGCAGCCTCCTTCTGCATGGCTCGCAGCTGGCCGAGGCGGAGAAATGGCTCGAGGGCCAGACGGATCAGAAGCCCCCGACGACGCCGGTGCAGACCCGGTTCATCGCCGCCAGCCGCCGGGCCGCGACGCGTCGTCAACGGGGCTGGTCGATCGCCGCCGTTGCGTTGGCCGCGGTCTTTGCGCTGATCGCCGGGTTCGCGCTGCTCCAGTGGCGCAACGCCACCCATCAACGCCAGATCGCCACCGACCAGCGCAACGTTGCGGTGTCGCGTCAGCTGGCCACTGAGGCGCAGACCGCGCTGGCCGCCGATCCGCAACTCGCCCTGATCTTGGCACTGCGCGCTTACGACGCCTCCCCGACAGGCGCCGCGCAGGATGCCGTCCGCGCAGCCGTGCGCTTGTCGACGGTGCGCGCCGTTCTTCCGGCGGACATGTTTTCGGCAGGCCGCCTCGGTTACGCGCAGGTCGGTGGGAACGCCTTCGATTCGTCAGGCCGCAACGTGGTGGTCAGCAGCGACCAGACCGTCTCGGTCTGGAACTGGTCGGGCTCGAAGGTCGACGCGACCGTCAGGCCGGTGACGCTGGAGGTTTCCGCGACGCTGGGCGACGTGATGGGCGCCGAGTTCCGTGCCGACAGCCGCGTCGTATTCGCGACGCGCAAAGGCGATGTATATGAGTGGGATTGGGCCAAGGGACCATCGCCGGACGCGATGCGGCTGATCGCCAAGGTGGGGCCCAACCCACAGCTGGGTCCGGGCGGCACCCTGGTCGCAACTGTCGATCAAGATGCAGCTCTCGTCACCTCTGTTGGCCCGAACAAGACGCAGGCGGTAAAGCTCGGCGCGGGCGGTCCCGTGCACGACGTCGGCTTCAGCTCCGACGGCAAACTCGCCGCTACCAACAGTTCTGGCACCGTTGTCGTGTGGTCGCTGCCGGCCGGAACCAAGGTGGCGTCGTTCTCGCTTGGGCAAACCGACGGCGGCCGAATGAGTTTCAGCCCGGACAACCGGCGTCTGGCCGTCGGCTACTTCGGGTCGATCAAGGTCGTGAACCTGCAGAACCCCGCCGATATCACCACTTTGAGCATCGACACACCCGCGGGCCTGCCCGCACATTGTTGCGACGTCAACGAGCCGACCGCGTTGGCCTGGAGCCCGGGCGGCGCCGCGCTGGCGGCCGCGACGTCGGACAGCACGGTGCGATTGTGGGTCGGCGGCGACGCCACCCCGGTGTATCTCAACGGAGACACCAGTGCGGTCGGTGGTGTGGCGTTCAGCGGGGACGGCAGTTTCCTGCTTTCGGGTGGCAGTCACCCCGAGGTTTGGGATTGGGCCGCGGGCAGTCCGCTCATCTATGCGGGCAGAGACTTCACGCCACCGGTGATGAATCCTGACGGTTTTTCGGTTGCCGTCGCCGACGGCGACGGCAACGCATTGCTCTTCGGGGCCGACCGCCCCGCGAAGAGGCGACTGGCGCGGGGTATCCCCTTGGCGTTCAGCCCCGATGGTGAATACCTAGCACTCGAGGAGCCGGGCGCGCTGACCGTCCGGGACATCGTCGGCAACGGGGTGGTGGCCAGGTTGCCGGTAGACACTCCGGGCTTCGACGCGACGACCGGTTCGGCGTACCCGACGTTCGTCGCGCAGTTCGATCCCAGCGGCACGGCGCTCGCCGTGCTTGACGCAACCAAGCGTGCAGCCAGGCTTTCCCGGTGGGAATGGAAGACGACCAAGCCGGCGGAGCAAGTGACCGGCGACTTCGGAAGTGACGGCGTTCAGGCCCTGGTGGGCTGGTCGACGGGCGGCATCCACTACCTGGTCCGAAGCCACCTCGAATCCTGGGGCGGGGCCGGCTCGCCGCGGGTGCTGGCGGCTCTGCCGACGCAGACGGGCGACATCGGTCAGGCCGGATACCTGTCCCCGACGAAGGTGCTGCTGACATACGGCGAGCAGACGCACCTGTGGGACCTGGGCAACAAGACCGTCGACGAGGTTCTTCCGGATCATCAGTCGAGCCAGTTCGCGCTGTCGGGCGATCAGGCACTTCTGGCTGTGTCCGGTGACGACGGCTATGTGAACATGTGGGACCTGCGGCAGAGCGACCAGCCTGTCGAGATCGGCAGGTACTCGGTTGCGCCGCACATCTCGCTGAACGCCGACGGCTCACGGCTCGCGATCACCGACACGTCGCGGCTGACGGTCGTGCGGGCCCGGTTCGCCGGGCCTCTTCCCGCCGTACTCGACCAGGCGCGCAGTCTCGTCGCACGACATCTGACTCCCGACGAGCAAGCCCGTTACCTGACCGGGTCCTAGACTTTCCCGGGTGATCACGCCGCGCGGACGGGTAGCGCTCGCGGCCGGGGCCGTCGCCCGCTGGGCGTCGCGGGCGACCGGCCGGGGTGCCGGCGCGATGATCGGCGGACTGGTGGCGATGACGCTGGATCGCTCGCTGCTGCGCCAGCTGGGCCAGGCCCGCGACACAATGGTCGTGACCGGCACCAACGGCAAGTCGACCACCACGAGGATGGCCGCGGCGGCGTTGGGCACGCTGGGTGCAGTGGCCACCAACTCCGAGGGCGCCAACATGGACGCCGGGCTGATCGCCGCGCTCGCGGTCGCCCGTGATGCCGGGCTGGCTGCGCTCGAGGTGGACGAGATGCACGTGCCGCACGTTGCCGACGCGGTGGACCCGAAGGTGATCGTGCTGTTGAACCTGTCGCGCGACCAGTTGGACCGCGTCGGTGAGATCAATGCGATCGAGCGGGCGCTGCGCGCAGGGTTGGCCCGCCATCCCGACACCGTGGTGGTGGCCAACTGCGACGACGTGCTGATGACCTCCGCGGCGTACGACTGCCCGCACGTGATCTGGGTGGCAGCAGGCGGCGGGTGGGCGAACGACTCGGTGAGCTGTCCTCGGTCGGGTGAGGTGATCGTCCGGGACGGCCCTGGAGTGGCCGGCCATTGGTACAGCACAGGCACCGATTTCAAGCGGCCGACGCCGCAGTGGTGGTTCGACGACGAAAAGCTCTACGGCCCTGATGGTTTGGCATTGCCGATGACGTTGTCTCTGCCCGGCGCGGTGAATCGCGGGAACGCAGCGCAGGCCGTTGCGGCGGCGGTGACGCTTGGGGCGGAGCCCGCGGCCGCGGTGGCTGCGGTGGAGCGAATCGACGAGGTGGCCGGCCGGTACCGCACGG
Source organism: Mycobacterium sp. (assembly GCA_032159965.1). Classification (GTDB taxonomy): domain Bacteria; phylum Actinomycetota; class Actinomycetes; order Mycobacteriales; family Mycobacteriaceae; genus Mycobacterium. The sequence goes on along the minus strand of JAVHWG010000040.1, from coordinate 16,096 downwards.
TCGAGGTGGGTTCGCACACCGCGCGAATCCTGCTGGCGAAGAATCCCGCCGGCTGGCAGGAGGCGTTGTCGATGATCGACAAGCACGGCGCCGGTGTCGTGATCGCGGTCAACGGCCAGGTGCCGGACGGCGAGGACCTGTCATGGCTGTGGGACGTGCGATTCGAGCACTTCGGCGATACGGCCGTCGTCGCGGCGGGTGAGCGCGGTACCGACCTCGCCGTGCGGCTGACCTATGCGGGGGTCGACCACACATTGGTGCACGAAACCGTGCGGGCGATCGAATCCTGCCCGCCCGGCCACGTGGACGTAATCGCGAATTACACCGCGTTCCTGCAGTTGCAGCGTGCCTTAGGGAGGCGCCGATGAGCGCTTGCGCGAAGAGCAACAAGCCGCCGATGAGCGCTTGCGCGAAGAGCAACAGCCGATGAGCGGGGCTGACTCGACGGTGCGGATCGGGCTGGTTCTGCCTGACGTGATGGGTACGTACGGCGACGGCGGCAACGCGGTGGTGCTGCGAAAACGATTGACGCTGAGAGGAATTGACGCCGAGATCGTGGAGATCACGCTGTCGGACCCGGTGCCCGCCGAATTGGATCTCTACACACTCGGCGGGGCGGAGGACTATGCACAGCGGCTGGCCACCAAACACTTGATCCGGTACCCGGGGCTGCAGCAGGCGGCGTCGCGCGGCGCGCCGGTGCTTGCCATCTGCGCCGCGATTCAGGTGCTCGGGCACTGGTATGAGACCTTGGCCGGGGAGCGCGTCGACGGCGTCGGAATGCTCGACCTGATCACTGCGCCGCAGCAGGTGCGGACGATCGGTGAGCTGGTCAGCCGGCCACTGCTGGACGGGCTGTCGGAATCGTTGACAGGCTTCGAGAATCACCGTGGCGGGACGGTGTTGGGCGCGGACGCGAAACCGCTGGGCGGGGTGAGCAAGGGCGCGGGCAACAGGTCAGGTGACGGCGTCGACGGCGCGGTGCAGGGCAGCGTTGTGGCGACTTACATGCACGGCCCGTGCCTTGCCCGCAATCCGCAATTGGCCGACCTGCTGCTCTCACGCGTGGTGGGCGACTTGCCACCGCTGGATCTCGACGAAGTCACGCTGCTCCGCCGGGAGCGGCTCGCTGCCCGCTGACGGCCCCGCGGTTTCGCGCAAACGAGTCGCGGCTAGAGGCCGAGGTCGCGCAGAAACTCCGGCTTGTACGCCTCGAGCATGACGTAGGCGGGGTCAGGCGTGCCGACGGCCAAATTGTCCTTCTTCGCGGCCTCCGGCTGGTCGCCCTCGACGAACGCCCATTCTTCGGCCGCCGAATTCCATTGCGTCACACTGACGTCCGCGCTGACGTCGTCCTCGCGGGCGAGTTCCCGGACGGTTCGCTCGGCCTCTTGAGCGTCGACGAGGCTGTGCGTGTAGAGGAAGATCTGCTCACCGTCGCGGGTCACCGTCACGCTACTGCCGAGCCGCTTGCGGGCGTCGTCGTCCAGCCCCAGCGTCCGTAATCGGTCCCACACGGACAGCCGGTGTTCGTCGCTCCCGAGATCGACTTCAACCCTGAATTCTTCATCGGCCACGAGCCACACCCTACGTTCAGGCCATGGCACGCCGGCCGGACAGCGCCCTGCCGAGTGTCAGTTCGTCGGCGAATTCCAGATCGCCGCCCATCGGCAACCCAGACGCGATGCGCGTCACCGTGAGGCCGGGAATGTCGCGCAGCATCCGCATCAGGTACGTCGCGGTGGCCTCTCCTTCGGTGTTCGGGTCCGTCGCGATGATCACCTCGCTGATCTCGACGTCGTCCACGCGCTCGCCGAGCCGGTTCAGCAGCTCCCGGATACGCAGCTGGTCGGGCCCGACGCCCGACAACGGGTCCAACGCCCCGCCCAGTACGTGGTACCGGCCGCGGAACTCGCGGGTGCGCTCGACTGCCTGGATGTCCTTCGGCTCCTCGACGACACACACCATCGACCCGTCGCGGCGCGAGTCCCCGCAGATGCGGCACCGTTGGCCGTCGGACACGTTGCCGCACACCTCACAGAACTGCACACCGTCGCGTACCCTGCCCAGCACCGCCGTCAACCGGTCGATATCGGGCGGTTCGACGGACAGCAGGTGAAACGCGATCCGTTGAGCACTCTTCGGGCCGATCCCCGGAAGTTTGCCCAATTCGTCGATCAGATCCTGGACGGGCCCTTCGAACAAGTCAGAGCCCCAAGCCGCCAGCCAGGGGACCCAGTTGACTCTGTGCCATGGCCGTCACCTGCTGGGAGGCGTCCGCGAACGCTCCGACGATCAGATCCTGCAGTGTCTCGACATCCGACGCGTCGACGACCTTCGGATCGATCGCCACGCCGGTCACCTCGCCGCTGCCCTTCATCGTGACCTGCACCAGCCCACCTCCGGCCTGCCCGGTCACTTCCGCGGCGGCCATCTTCTCCTGCGCTTCCATCAACTGCTGCTGCATCTGCTGCGCCTGCGCGAGCAGCGCGGACATGTCCGGTGTTTCTCCGGGTTGCATCACGGTCCTCTTGCCTATTGATATCGAGTTCGTTTCAGCTGGGAGCTGGACCTCCAAGACTAGCCGTGAGCAGGCTACTTTGACGCAGTGCCAGACACCCTGCGCCTGCGTGTCGGCGTCGCTGCCGCCGCCGCGGTGATCGCCGCCGCCCCGCTGGTGTCCGCTCCGGACGCCCCCGCGGCGCCCGCCAGCATCGCGGGCATGATCGTCTTCCTCGATCCCGGACACAACGGCGCCAACGACGCGTCGATCAACAAGCAGGTGCCCACCGGACGTGGCGGCACCAAGGAATGCCAGACGAGTGGAACCACCACTGACAGTGGGTATTCAGAGCACTCCTTCAACTGGGAAGTCGCGCTGCGCGTCCGGGCGATGCTCTCCCAGCTCGGCGTGCGGACCGCGATGTCCCGAGGCAACGACAACGCACTCGGGCCCTGCGTCGACGAACGCGCCGCCATGGCCAACGAACTCCACCCGAACGCGATCGTGTCCATCCACGCCGACGGCGGGCCCGCGTCGGGCCGAGGATTCCACGTCAACTACTCGTCGCCGCCGCTCAACGCCGCGCAGTCCGGCCCGTCGATGCAGCTGGCACGCATCATGCGCGACCAGCTGCAGGCCAACGGCATTCCGCCGGCCAACTACATCGGCAGCGACGGTCTGTACGGTCGCGCCGACCTCGCCGGCCTCAACCTGGCGCAATATCCCGCGGTCCTGGTCGAGCTCGGCAACATGAAGAATCCCGCCGACGTCGCGTTGATCAATTCGCCCGAGGGTAGGCAGAAGTACGCGGCCGCGGTGGTTCAGGGCGTCGCGGGGTATCTGGGGCAGAGCGCACCCATTGCCTAGGACTGCCTAGGACCGCCCTGCTCGCCAGCGCCCTGCTCGCCGGCGCCCTCGACTTCCTTTTTGAGGTTGGCCAGCACGATGGTCTGAATCTTCCTCAGGCCCAGCGGCGCGAATGTCTTCTCGAAGAAGCCCTTGACGCCGCCGGCGCCCTCCCAGCTGGTCTTCGTGGTGACCGTCGATCCGGTGCCGGCGGGCACGACGGTCCAATTGGTCACCATTGACGAGTTGGTGTCCTTCTCGATCACTGTGTGACCCGCCACATCCACGGTGGCCTGCACGTCGCGCACGCGCTTCTCGGTGGCCTGCAGTTTCCATTTCGCGACCGTCCCCTGCCCCTGACCACCCTGAAGCACTTCGTAGTCGCTGTAGTGCGACGACAGGATCTTCGGGCGCACCGTCTGGTAGTCGGCGACGGCGGCGAGCACAGTTCCGGGCGCGGCGTTGATCTCGACGCTGCTGGCCGCGCTGACCTGTCCCATCAGGCAAAACTCCTCTACATGTGACTCAGAATGTGTGACGAGCGGTCGCATCGGCTGCGACTGCGGACTAGCGTATATGCGTGTCAGTTCCGTCCGCCTCTACGCGAGCCGAGGCCTGGGCCGCCCACGACGAGGGTGTCCGCCGACTGGTCGCGAGCTATCGCGACATCCCCGCGGCTGCCACGGTCCGCTTGGCCAAGCCGACGTCCAACCTGTTCCGGGCGCGCGCCAAGAGCGATGCGCCTGGACTGGACACGTCGGGCCTGACCGGGGTGATCGCGGTCGATCCCCGGGAGCGCACCGCCGACGTCGCGGGCATGTGCACCTACGAGGACCTCGTCGCCGCGACGTTGCCGTACGGGCTGTCGCCGTTCGTCGTCCCGCAGTTGAAGACGATCACGTTGGGCGGCGCGGTCACCGGCCTCGGAATCGAATCGGCGTCGTTCCGCAACGGACTGCCGCACGAGTCGGTGCTGGAGATGGACATCCTCACTGGCAGTGGCGAAGTCGTCAAGGCGTCACCCGACCAACACGCAGATCTTTTCCGCGGCTTCCCTAATTCCTATGGCACACTGGGTTATTCGGTAAGGCTCAAGATCGAGCTGGAGCCCGTGAAGCCGTTCGTGGCGCTGCGGCACCTGCGGTTCGACACGGTCGAGGACCTTGTCGCCGAGATGGACCGAGTCATCGAAACCGGCGGACACGACGGCGTCCCGGTGGACTACCTCGACGGGGTGGTGTTCAGCGCCGACGAGAGCTACCTGTGCATCGGTGTGAAGACCGCTACACCCGGCCCGGCCAGTGACTACACCGGCAAGGAGATCTACTACCGGTCGATCCAGCATCCGAGTGGCGAGAAGGCTGACCGTCTGACCATTCACGACTACCTGTGGCGGTGGGACACCGACTGGTTCTGGTGCTCAAGGGCATTCGGCGCGCAGAACCCGCGGATCCGCAGATTCTGGCCGCGACGGCTGCGGCGCAGCAGCTTCTACTGGAAGCTCATCTCCTACGACCGGCGGTTCAACATCGCCGACCGGATCGAGAAGCGCAATGGGCGCCCACCACAGGAACGGGTGGTGCAGGACGTCGAGGTGCCGATCGAGCGGTGCACGGAGTTCGTCGACTGGTTCCTGCAGAACGTTCCGATCGAGCCGATTTGGTTGTGTCCGTTGCGTCTGCGCGACCCCCACGGGTGGCCGCTGTATCCGATCCGGCAGGGGCACACCTACGTCAACGTCGGGTTCTGGTCGTCGGTGCCTGCGGGGGCGACCGAAGGCGAGGCGAACCGCCTGATCGAGGCGAAGGTCAGCGAACTCGACGGGCACAAATCCCTTTACTCCGACGCCTATTACGGGCGCGAACAGTTCGACGACCTCTACGGTGGAGAGACATACAAAACGCTGAAGAAGACGTACGACCCCGACTCACGCTTCCTCGACCTGTATGCGAAGGCGGTGCAACGACGATGACGACTTTCAAAGAGCACACTGGGGCTGACGCGGCGGCAAAGATGCCGCTCGCCGAGATCCTGGCAATATTGGCCGAAAGCCGAGTCCCGTTGCGGTTCACCGCATACGACGGCAGTGTTGCCGGGGCTGACGACGCCGAACTCGGCCTGGACCTGCGAACCCCGCGTGGCACCACGTACCTGGCCACCGCACCCGGCGAATTGGGGATGGCTCGTGCCTACGTGTCGGGTGATCTGGAGCTCTGCGGCGTCCATCCGGGCGATCCCTACGAGCTGTTGAACACCCTCGCCGACAAGCTGGAGTTCAAGCGGCCGTCGGCCCGCGTGATGGCCAGGATCGTGCGGTCGATCGGCTTGGGACATCTGCTGCCTATCGCACCGCCACCACAGGAGGCGTTGCCGCGTTGGCGGCGGATCGCAGAGGGATTGCGGCACAGCAAGTCTCGGGATGCCGAGGCCATCCATCACCACTACGACGTGTCAAACACGTTCTACGAGTGGGTGCTTGGTCCCTCGATGACGTATACCTGCGCGTGCTACCCGGACGCCGACGCCACGCTGGAAGAGGCGCAGGACTACAAGTACCGGCTGGTGTTCGAGAAGCTGCGGCTTCAGCCCGGCGATCGGCTGCTCGACGTGGGCTGCGGGTGGGGCGGCATGGTGCGCTACGCGGCGCGCCACGGCGTCAAGGCGATCGGCGTCACGCTGTCGGCTAATCAGGCCGAGTGGGCTCAGCGGGCGATAACCGAGGAGGGACTGGGCGACCTGGCCGAGGTGCGCCACAGCGACTACCGCGACATCGGTCAGACGAACTTCGACGCCGTGTCCTCGATCGGGCTGACCGAGCACATCGGCGTCGCGAACTACCCCGCGTATTTCGCTTTCTTGCAGAGCAAGCTGCGCACCGGGGGTCTGCTGCTCAATCACTGCATCACCCGTCACGACAACCGGCATCCATCCGACGCGGGCGGGTTCATCGATCGCTACGTGTTCCCCGACGGGGAGCTCACCGGCTCCGGACGGATCATCACCGAAATCCAGAATGTCGGGCTCGAGGTCCTTCACGAGGAGAACCTGCGCCATCACTACGCGATGACGTTGCGCGACTGGTGCGCAAATCTCGTCGAGCACTGGGACGAGGCCGTCGACGAGGTGGGCTTGGCCACCGCCAAGGTGTGGGGCCTGTATATGGCTGGCTCACGGGTTGGCTTCGAACACAACGCTATTCAGCTGCATCAGGTGCTGGCGGTCAAGCTCGACGAGCGCGGCGGCGATGGCGGCCTGCCGCTGCGGCCGTGGTGGACGCCCTAAGGGCCGTCGATCCGCCGCGCGCCGAGCTCGTTCTGAAGCAGTTCCAGCGCTGCTTCCTCCGGGTCACGCCGGGGCGCATCGGGCACGTGACTCGCCTCGGCCAGCATGCTGGCCTCGTCCGGTTCGTCCTGCCGCGAATTCTGTTCTGCAGCAGCCACTTCGCAGCGTATCTGCCAGTCGACGCCCAGTGTGTCGCGTAGCGCGTCTCGAATCACGTCGACATTGCGCTGTTCGCCCAATCGCTTGACGAGTGTGACCGCCGGGTGGCTGAGCATCAGCGTGTTGCCGTCCAGGGAACGCACGACGGCGTCGCTCAGCATTGCGTTGACGGACTTGCTGCGCTCGCTCACCCGCTCGCGCACGGTCGACCACTGGCGACGGACCGCGGCGGCATCGATCTCGCCGGTCGGCGGCGGTTCGGGCGGCGGCGGGCTGGTCGGCGCGGACGGTTCGGGCGCCGGAGTGGGCTCGGGTAGCGACGGAGGGGTCGGCGCAGGCGCCGGTGCAGCCGGTGCGACCGGCGCGGCAGTGGGTGCGGGTGCGGCCCTGGGCGGCGGAACAGCTTTGGGTGCAGGCTCCCGGGCGGGGGCCGGCCGGGGCGCGGTTTCGGGGACCGACATGTCCAGGCGATTCTCGATGCGCTCGATGCGTTGCAGCAGAGCAGCGTCCGAATCGCTTGCCGACGGCAGCAGCAGCCGCGCGCACACCACCTCCAGCAGCAGGCGAGGTGCGGTGGCGCCACGCATCTCACCCAGCCCGGCATGCACGACCTCGGCGTAACGCGTCAGCGTCGCGGTACCGAGCCGCCCCGCCTGATCGCGCATCCGTTCCAGCACATCGCCGGGCGCATCGACCACACCGCGGGCTGCCGCGTCCGGTACGGCTTGCAACACGATGAGATCCCGGAATCTCTCCAGGAGGTCGGTGCCGAACCGCCGGGGGTCGTGTCCGGCGTCGACCACGGACTCCACCGCACCGAACAACGCTGCCGCGTCGTTGGCCGCCAACGCGTCGATGGCGTCGTCGATGAGTGCGACGTCGGTGGCGCCGAGCAGTGCCAGCGCGCGCGAGTAGGAAATGCGATTGCCCGCTGGGCCCGTTTCTGAACCCGCGAGCAACTGATCCAGCACAGACAGGGTGTCGCGGGGCGATCCGCCGCCTGCGCGGATCACCAGCGGATACACGGTGTCGTCGACTTCGACGCTCTCGCGGGCGCAGATCTGTTCGATGAGTCCCCGCATGGTGCGCGGCGCCAGCAGCCGGAACGGGTAGTGGTGCGTGCGCGACCGGATTGTGGGCAGCACCTTTTCCGGCTCGGTGGTGGCGAACACGAAGATCAGGTGTTCAGGCGGCTCTTCGACGATCTTGAGCAGCGCGTTGAATCCCGCGGTGGTGACCATGTGCGCTTCGTCGATGATGAAGATGCGGTAGCGCGACTGCGCCGGCGCGTAGAACGCACGGTCTCGGAGTTCGCGTGTGTCGTCGACGCCACCGTGGCTGGCGGCGTCCAGTTCGACGACGTCGATGCTGCCGGGTCCGTTGGGCGCCAGCGCGACGCAGGAATCGCACACCCCGCACGGGGTGGCCGTGGGGCCCTGGGCGCAGTTGAGTGACCGCGCCAATATCCGCGCCGACGACGTCTTTCCGCAGCCACGAGGGCCCGAGAAGAGGTACGCGTGATTGATGCGGCCAGCCTGCAGCGCTGTGGACAGTGGTTCGGTGACGTGCTCCTGACCCACCACCTCGGCGAAGGTTGCCGGTCGATATTTGCGGTACAGGGCCACGGTCAGCAGGCTACCGAGACAGTCCGACGACAGCTCGGCGGCAGCGTCATCGACCGCGAGCAGACGCGAACTCGCACAAAACCAGCCTCGCCAACGCGATTCTCTGTCTGCTCGCGCACCGGACTAGCGCCGCAGCAGCAGCGACTCGGTCGCGGCGAACAGCGCGCACGTGGCCAGCCCGTCGACTGCCTGGGACAGGTCCTCCATCGACGGGAACGTCGGCGCCAGCCGAATGTTGCGGTCGTCGGGGTCTTTTCGATACGGGAATGCCGCGCCGGCCTCGGTGAGTGCGATTCCGGCGTCCTTGGCGAGCCCGATCGTGCGCCTGGCCGTACCGGGCAGCACGTCGAGGCTGATGAAGTACCCGCCCTTGGGCTCCGTCCATGACGCGATCTTCGAATCGCCGAGCCTGTCTTCCAGGATGTGCAACGCCAGCGCGAACTTGGGCGCGAGCAACTGCTGGTGACGCTGCATGTGCAGCCGCACACCGTCGGCGTCACCGAGAAAGCGCACGTGCCGCAACTGGTTGACCTTGTCGGGGCCGATCGAACGCTTGCCCGCGTACTGCAGGTACCACGCGATGTTGCCCAGCGATCCGCCGAAGAAGCTGACGCCGGCGCCGGCGAACGTGATCTTGCTGGTCGACGCGAACACGTACGGGCGGTTCGGATTGCCGGCCGCAGCGGCCAGGCCCAGCACGTCGACTTGACGCGTGAACTCGTGGGTGAGCGTGTGCACGCAGTACGCGTTGTCCCAGAACAGCCGGAAGTCCGGCGCCGCCGTCCGCATCTGAACAAGTCGGCGCACGACCTCCCACGAATAGGTGGTCCCCGTCGGGTTGGAGAACACCGGGACCGCCCACATGCCCTTGATCGCCGGGTCGGACGCCACCAGCTCCTCGATGAGGTCGACGTCGGGACCGTCCTCGCGCATGGGGACGGTGATCATCTCGATGCCCATGGTCTCGGTGATCGCAAAATGGCGGTCATAGCCGGGCGACGGGCAGAGGAACTTGACCGCGGGCTCCTGAATCCAGGGCCGTGTCGAGTCGGCGCCGCCATGCAGCATCGAAAACGTGACGACGTCGTGCATCAGCTCGAGGCTCGCGTTGTTGCCGGCGATCAGGTTCGACACCGGGATTCCGAGTAACTCGCCGAAGATGGCCCGCAGTTCCGGCAGACCGTGTGGGCCGCCGTAGTTGCGGGTGTCGGTGCCCTCGCCATCGCGGAACGCATCTTTGCCGGGGCCGGGCAGCTCCAGCAGCGCGTTGGAAAGGTCCAGCTGCGCCGGCGAGGGCTTGCCGCGGGTGAGGTCCAGCGAGAGCTTCTTGGCGCGCAGTGCGGCGTAGTTCTCCTGCAGGAGCTCGTGCTGTGCCATCAGCTCGTCATGGCCGAGGGAACTGTATGAGGGCACGCGTTTTCACCTCTGGTTGGCCGCCGGGGAAAGAGGGGACCCCGCGCACCCGCCAGAGCCCATTGACCCTTGCTGCCTTCCGGCCCTGGGGGAGTTCACAGGATAGACGCCGCGCGGGGTCCACGGTGAGTCTAGTACGCGCTCCTACCGTGATGACCGGGCCGTCCAGAGAGGTCGGCTACCATGACCGGCGGAGGATTCGCCTAGTGGCCTATGGCGCTCGCCTGGAACGCGGGTTGGGTTAATAGCCCTCGCGGGTTCAAATCCCGCATCCTCCGCCAGTCGGTGTGCGGGGCGGGCCGGTGATCGGTCGCCCGCATCACAACAAGATCGATGAGCGCCCGGAACGGCGCCTGAGGAGGGGCATGAGCCGCACTGTCGCGGTGATTGTGCACGCGTTGATTGCGCTCGCCATGGGGGCGATGTACTTCTTCTTCGTGATCCCGCGCTGGTGGGAGCTCGAAGGCGGCCTCTCTGCGACGTGGGGATTGGTCTTCCGCATCATCACCGGCGTCCTGATCGGGCTGGCCGCACTGCCCGTCGTGTTCACCTGGCTGCGCACCAGGCGCCCCGAAGAGGGCACCCCGGAGTTGGCGCTGCGACTGCGCCTGTGCTCGAGCGTGCTGCACGTGGTCTGTGCGGTGCTGATCATCGCGACCGCGATCAGCGAGATCTGGCTCACCGTCGACGACTTCGGACGCTGGCTGTTCGGCGTCTATGGGGCTGCCGCCGCGATCGGCCTGCTCGGCATCTTCTCGTTCTACCTCGCCTTCGTCGCCGAGTTGCCTCCGCCGCCGCCGCGTCCGCTGAAGAAATCGGAACGCAAGAGTCGCTTCCGGCGCCGCAAAGGCGGCGACGCTGACGACGCTGACGAGGCTGTGACCGAGTCCGCGGCTGAGGTAGAGCCCGAAACCGAAACCGAAACCGAGGACGCCGAGCCGAAGGAAGAGGCTGAGGCGGCTGAGGAAGCCGCGGAGGAGCCGCAGAAGCCGGTGCCGACCACAGCCGAGGCGGCCCCGGAAGACGAGGACGGACCCCAGGACGAGGCCGCTGGTGAGCCCGCGACCAAGGACACCGACGACGCCGTCACCGGCACTGATTCCCGTAGCGGTCTTCGTAACCGGCGTCCCGCCGGCAAGATCCGCCGTCCCAAGAGGTTCGGAAAATCCAGCGGCGGCGTGGCCGTGGAGGACGAGTAGCGGTCCGGTCTGACCTGGCCGCATCGTTCGACTGATTGTTTACTCCAGCGGCGGTCCGGCTATGAAACCACCTTCTCGCTTTTCGACAACTGCTGCGTTGCAGGCCAGTATGAAAGTGAGTACGTGCAGTCCACGACGCCGGAAAGGCAGCCGATGGCCGGAGTAAGGACCCCGCGGGTGCGCCGGACGGCGACTTTTGCGGCGGTGTCAGCGACGGTGCTGGCGCTGCTCGGACCAGTCGGAGTGTCGGCGCCGACGGCCCTTGCGCAGCCCGGTGACGCGGCTCAGGTCGCGACCGGCGGTGTCGAGCAGGGCATGGTCCAGATCACCACAACCGTGGAATACCAGGGGGTCGTCGGCTTCGGTGCCGGTGTCATCATCAGCCCGGACGGCATCGTGGTGACCAACAATCACGTCGTGGCCGGTGCCGACCGCATCACGGCGACCAGCGTGGGCACGGGACAGAAGCTCCCGGCACAGCTCTTGGGATACGACCGGACCAACGACATCGCGGTCCTTCAGCTGGGCGGCGCCGCTGGCCTGTCCGCGGCTCCGCTCGGCAATTCGGACCAGGTGACGGTGGGCGAGCCGGCGGTCAGTCTTGGCAACGCCGGCGGCGGCACCTCGATCAGCCGTGAAGAAGGCACCGTGTCGACCCTCAGCGCCGACATCGTCGCCGAAGACGACCTGACGGGTAGTTCTGAAAAACTCACCGGGCTGATCGGCGTCGTAGCACCAGTGCGTCCGGGTGACTCGGGGGGACCGCTGGTCAACAGCGCCGGACAAGTCATCGGGCTTACCGTCGCGGCGTCGGTCAATTTCCGGGTGGGCACGCCGGGGGGCAAGGGGTACGCGATCCCGATGAACCGGGTGCTGGGCATCGCGGGGCAGATCCAGTCCGGAGCCGGATCCGACACGGTGCACATCGGGCCGCCGGCCATGCTCGGTATCGGCGTCCGCACGGGCCGACAGTCGGGTTCGGGCGTCGAGATTCGCGACGTTCTGCCTGGAACGCCAGCCGAACAAGCCGGTCTGCGTCGCAACGACGTCATCACCTCGATCGGCGGAGTGACCCTGGAGGACGCGACGGCGTTGACGAGCGTCCTCGACCGCCACTACCCGGGCGAGACCGTCGGGGTGACATGGGTCGATTCCACAGGTCAACAGCGCTCAGCCAATGTCACGCTCGGGACCGGCCCGCACGGATAGTTGAGCGGCACCGGAAGCCCTGCGGCGCTTGGTCATTCGACCGGCGTGTCATCCGGAGGGTGATCCTCGGTGATGACGGGGGGCCGCTGCAACCACGTCCGCAGCCGGAAGAGCGCATCCACCACAAGCCCGACGGCCAGCAACGCCAGGATGACGAAGATCGCGGTGGTCACCCCGTCATCCTCCCAGTGCGGCTTGTGCGCATCAGAGTGGCGCCGGGCCGACCAGAAGCCGCGTGATCACCGGCGCGGCCCAGCGGCTGAGTTCCTCCTTGCTGAGGCTGGCGATCGGTGGGTTCGCCAGGATGTACCTTGTCGTCGCCAGGCCGATGACGAATGCGCCCATCAACCCGATCCGTTGCAGCGGATGGTCCGGCGTGGCGGTCATCAGCTTGGGCGCAACCTGCATTGCGAAGACCTGCCGCAGGGCGTCGGCAGCGACTTCGCTCGTGACGGCGGCTCGAAGCAGCGCAAGAAACGTCTCGTCCTCTTCCCACACTGCGAAGAACTGAGGCAACAGCAGACCTGCGACTTCGTCCGGATCGACGCCCGTGAGATCGGGCAGTTCGATTGTGAAATCCGCTGCGGCCGCGAATAACTCTTGCTTGCTCCTGAAGTACCGGATCACCAGGGCCGCGTCCACGCCGACGTCGGCGGCGACTGCGCGCAGGGTCGTGCGTTCGTAGCCCTCGGTCGCGAAGCGGCTGCGCGCGGCCGCCAAGATGTCGGCGCGCGTCTGGCTGGCGTTGCGGGGGCGTGTCTCAGACATCCGGAGTCCGAGACTACGTCGGCGCGGGTTCGACGAGTAGCTCCCGAAACACGGGAGCCGCCCAGCGGCCGAGGTCTTCGCGGCTTATGTCGGCCACGGGCAGATCCGCGATCATGGTCCTGGTCATGGCGAGTCCGATGACGAACGCATCCGTCACCGCTATGCGCGTCAGGTGATTGTCCGGCGTGGCGGCCATCAATGCGGGGGCGACGTGCGCGGCCAGCGTCTGGTTCAGCGTGTCGGCCGCCACCCGGCTCGTCATCGCCGCACGCAGTAGAGCGTGGAACGCGTCGTCGTCCTCCCACACCGCGAAATACTGCGGCAGCAGCATCTGCGCGATCTCGTCGGGGTCCCGTCCCGTCAGGTCGGGCAGCTCGATCCTGAACTCGGTGGCCGTCGCGAACAAGTCCTGCTTGCTACCGAAGTACCGAATGACCAGAGCGGCGTCGACGCCGACATCCGCGGCGATGGCGCGCAGCGTCGCCCGTTCGAATCCCTCGGTCGCGAAGCGGCGACGCGCTGCGGCGAGGATGTCCGCTCGTGTCTGGGCGGCGTTGCGAGGCCTCTTCGAGTCCATCTCCCGACTCTATGTCATCTGTTGTTGACTTGGTTCATGGGCGGGCGTACGGTCCAAGTCACCGATCGTTGACAAAAGTCACCGGCCGTTGAAGATTCTTCTTGAAGGGCGGAGGTTCCGTGGCCGTACTGACGCGAATTGCGCGGCTCGCAATTGCCGCCCCGAAGCGGACCATCGCCGTCGCCGCACTGCTGATGGTGGGTGCCGGAGTATTCGGTATCCCGGTCGCCGACAGCCTGTCGGCAGGCGGATTCGGCGATCCGACGTCGGAATCGGCCAGAGCCGCAGAGGTTCTCACCGACAAGTTCGGACAGGGCGATGTGCAACTGCTTTTCGTCGTGACCGCGCCGGACGGCGTCGAAAGCGCCGACGCGCGTTCAGTCGGCACCGAGATCGCTGACGAACTCGGCCATTCGGCACACGTCACGAGCGTGACGTCGGCATGGACGGTACCGCCGTCCGTCGGCGCCGCGCTCACCAGCAAGGACGGCAAGTCCGGCCTGATCGTCGCGGGCATCGGTGGCGGAGAGGCCGACTCCCAGAAGTACGCCGACGCGCTCTCCGATCACTTCGCACGCGATCGCGGCGGCGTCACCGTCCGGGCGGGCGGGCTCGCGATGGTCAACGCGCAGATCACCAAGCAAGCCCAGCGGGATGTGCTGGTGATGGAGGCGATCGCCGTTCCGCTCAGCTTCGGCGTGTTGGTCTGGGTGTTCGGCGGATTGCTCACGGCCGCTTTGCCTATCGCGATCGGTGCGATGTCGATCCTCGGCTCACTGGCGGTCCTGCGCTTGATCACTCTGACCACCGACGTATCGATCTTCGCACTCAACCTCAGCACAGCGCTCGGCCTGGCGCTGGCGATCGACTACACGCTGCTCATAGTCAGCCGATTCAGGGACGAAGTGGCCGGCGGCGCAACGCGTGACGACGCACTCATCCGCACGATGACGACGGCGGGCCGCACGGTCCTGTTCTCCGCCACGACGGTCGCACTGTCGATGGCCGCGATGATCCTGTTCCCGATGCACTTCCTGAAGTCGTTCGGGTACGCGGGAATTGCGACGGTGACGTTCACGGCGATCGCGGCCGTCGTCGTCACGCCGGCGGCCATCGTCCTGCTCGGGGACCGCCTCAACGCCCTGGACTTACGCGATCTTGCGCGCCGCATCTTCCACCGAGGCCAGCCGGCGCGCCGGCCCGTCGAAGGAGAGTTCTGGTACCGGTCCACGAAGTTCGTCATGCGCCGTGCGATTCCGGTGGGCCTTGCCGTCGTCTCCTTGTTGCTGCTCGCCGGCGCGCCGTTTCTCGGGGTGCGCTGGGGTTTCCCCGACGACCGGGTGCTGCCGAGTTCCGCGTCGGCCCGCCAGGTCGGCGACCAGCTACGCAACGAATTCGTGAGCGACGCAGCGACCGCTGTCACCGTCGTCATCCCCGATGTCGACGGACTGCCAACCGCCGAGATCGCACGCTACGCAGCCGATCTGTCACTCGTGCCCGACGTGTCAGCGGTCTCGGCCCCGGTGGGCACATTCACCGCGGGGACTCCCGTCGGACCACCGTCGGCGCCCACCGGCGAGGCACGTGGCAGTGCGTTTCTCACGGTAGCCAGCACCGCCCCACTCTTCTCCAACAGGTCCGAGTCGCAGTTGCGTCAGCTGCACGAGGTGGCTCGCCCTGACGGCAGGACGGTCCAGCTGGCTGGGATCGCGCAGACGAATCGTGACAGCGTCAACGCGATCACGTCGCGCCTGCCTCTTGTGCTCGGGTTGATCGCGGCGGTCACGTTCGTGCTGCTGTTCCTTCTTACCGGCAGCGTGGTGCTGCCGCTGAAAGCGCTTGTGCTGAACGTACTTTCGCTCACTGCGGCGTTCGGCGCGATGGTATGGATCTTCCAGAAGCACCACCTCGGAGGCCTCGGCACGACGTCTACAGGGACGCTGGTCGCCAACATGCCGGTGCTGTTGTTCTGCATCGCCTTCGGGTTGTCGATGGACTACGAGGTGTTCGTGGTGGCCCGGATTCGTGAATTCTGGCTCGCATCTGGTCGAACTCGCGCCGACAACGACAACAGCATCGCGCTCGGGTTGGCCCGCACTGGCCGG
This sequence comes from Mycobacterium sp., assembly GCA_032159965.1. Classification (GTDB taxonomy): domain Bacteria; phylum Actinomycetota; class Actinomycetes; order Mycobacteriales; family Mycobacteriaceae; genus Mycobacterium. The sequence continues at coordinate 410 of JAVHWG010000040.1, read as the reverse complement.
GTCGTGACAGCCGCGGCGCTGGTCATGTCGATCTCCTTCGCCGCGCTGATCGCGGCGCACGTGTCGTTCATGCGGATGTTCGGGGTCGGCCTGACGCTGGCGGTGATTGTCGACGCCACCGTCGTCCGCATGGTGCTGGTGCCGGCTTTCATGCATGTGCTGGGCACCTGGTGCTGGTGGGCACCAAAGCCGCTGGTGCGGCTTCACGAACGTTTCGGCATCAGCGAGGGTCAGGCGGTTCCCGAGACGCAACCGGCGCGGGCGCGTCACCGAATTTCAGAAACGGCAACGGCGTCAGCACGGCACGTACTCCAGGAAAGGTAGAACTGAAATGAATTCCTTTAACCGCAGCAACTTTGACGGCCACATCGCCGGGAGCGTGATAGCAGGCGTGCAGGGCGCCCTGCCGG
>JAVHWG010000274.1:0-5502 GCA_032159965.1 Mycobacterium sp. | reverse complement strand
CACCGGCGTCTGCGAGTGCTGTGTGGAGCATGTCGGCGATCCGGTCTGCGTTCTGATTCAGTGCCGTGTAGACGTCGTCGTCGGCCGCACGCAGCGTCGCAAGCCCCGCGGCCACGGCGACAGGGTTACCGGAGAGCGTCCCCGCCTGATCCACCGGACCGAGCGGCGCCAGACGTTCCATCACCTCGGCACGCCCGCCGAACGCCGCCGCGGGAAGTCCGCCGCTCATCACCTTGCCGAAGGTGTAGAGGTCGGCGACCACGGGCTCCAGACCGAACCACCCCGACGGACTGACCCGAAAGCCGGTCATCACCTCGTCGCTGATCAACAGCGCGCCGGCATCCTCGGTGATCTTGCGCAGGGCCGCGTTGAAGCCGGGGTCGGGCGCGACGGTGCCCATGTTGCCTGGGCAGGCTTCGGTGATGATCGCGGCGATCTGGTCACCGAACCGGTCGAACGCCTGCTGGACGGCTCCGACGTCGTTGTAAGGCAACACAATCGTGTCCGCGGCGGTGGCACCGGTGACACCGGGCGTGGATGGCAGGCCCAACGTTGCGACGCCGGATCCCGCCTCGGCCAACAGCGAGTCGACGTGCCCGTGGTAGCAACCGGCGAACTTGACGACCTTGGGTCGGCCGGTGAATCCGCGAGCAAGTCGCACCGCACTCATGGTGGCCTCGGTGCCGGAGTTGACCAGCCGGACGCGTTCGGCGGGGGGCACGCGACGGTTGATCTCAGCTGCCAGCTCGGTCTCCGCCGGGGTCGGAGCCCCGAACGACAGACCCGTGGACGCCGCCTGCTGCACCGCTTCCACCACCGCCGGGTGAGCGTGGCCCAGGATCATCGGACCCCACGAGCACACCAAGTCGACGTAGCGGTTGCGGTCGGCGTCGACCAGCCAGTAGCCGCGGGCCGACGTGATGAACCGAGGCGTGCCACCCACCGAGGTGAACGCCCGCACCGGTGAGTTCACGCCGCCCGGAATGATCAGAGAGGCCAGGGCGAACAGTCCGGCCGAGGTCACGGTGCGTCCGGCACCGTCCTCGCCGGAGAGCCGCTGCGCGCTGGACATGGTCCTAGTGTCCCAGCCCGGGCTTACTTGTCGACTACAGGGTGTAGTGGAAAAGATCACGATGTGAAGGCGCGGGCTATCCCGTCGTCAGCGCAAACGTCGGGTGGTCGGCGTCGTCGGGCAGCTTGGCGAAATAGCCCTCGACCACCTTGCCGCCCTTTTTCTTGTAGGCGGCGAGCACAGGCGGCCGCTCCGGCACCGGGATCTCGCGGGCGACGTAGGTGGTGGTGCCTTTCTTGTTCGCGATGGTGATCTCCGGATTGGCCCGGACGTTCTTCACCCACTGCGACTCACCCCGCGTGGACACCAGGTATTTGATGCCGCCGACGTCGACGGTGAGCACGGGGATCTTCTGCGGTTGCATGCTGCCGCGTTTGTTGACGGTGAGAGTCTCGGAGTCGGAGATGCCGGTGGCCATGGCGATTTTGTTGAAGATCTTGGCGGTGAACCACGGCGGCTTGAGGTAGGCCATGACCACGAGTTTGATGGTGTTCATGCAATTACCGCAATGGCTGGCCCGATTCAATCGCCACGTGACCAATCCCGTGCAGCGCATATGGGCCGGCTGGGCACCGACCTTCGGCATTCTCGAACACATCGGTCGCCGGTCAGGCAAGCCGTACCGCACCCCGCTGACGGTGTTCAGCACCGACGACGGCATCGCGATCCTGTTGACGTACGGCCCCGACCGCGACTGGCTGAAGAACCTGACGTCCGTCGGGCAGGGCCGCATCAAGCGCTACGGCAGGACGTTCACCGTCACCGATCCACGGGTGATGCCCAAGTCGGTGGCCGCGCCTTCGGTGAAGGGGCTGTGGCGGCCGATCTTCGCGCGACTCCCGTTCGAGTACGCGGTGCTGCTGACGAGAGCCGACTGATGACGACGTTCGCCAAGAGGCGGGCACGCTTCAACCGCCGGTTCACCAACCGGCTGGTGCGGCCCGTCAGCGGCTGGGTCTCGATGTGGTCGATCGTCGAGCACGTCGGCCGCCTGTCCGGCAAGAGCTTCAAGACCCCGGTGTCGATGTTCCGCAGCGACGACGGCGTCGCGGTCCTGCTGGCCTACGGCACGGACACGGATTGGGTGAAGAACCTCCTGGCCGCTGGCGGCGGGCAGGTAACGTTGAGCGGCAACACCTTTCGGGTGACGAACCCGCAGGTTCTACCTACGGCGGAGGCCGCGCAGTCCGTCAAGGCGCCGTGGCGTCAGTTGATGAAGGCGACCGGCATCAAGTACACCCTTCTGCTCACGCGTGCCAGCTGAGAGTGTCGCCTTCGCCTTTCAGCAGCACGGTGCCGGGCATCACCCGCAGCCGCTGCGGCGTCAGGCGCAGAGCGGCGAAACCGTCGGATGTCGGTCCTTCGCGCCACTGCGGAATGATCGCGGGGTCGTAGCCGACGGGCTCAGGGCCGTGCAAGAACATGTCCCATACCGCCGTACGCGTGTCGGCGTCGAAGTACCACTCGACAAGGCAGTCGGCGCTGCACGTGTCCTGCGTCGTCGTCCAGTAACTCACGGAGACAAACGGGTGCTCGGCCAGGTGGGCCCGCTTGACCGGGGTGGGCGCGGTGGCGATCCAGCCGAACAGGTCCGTGCCGTCCCACTTCCAGATCGGATGGAGAATCCTGGAGCGCGGGCGCCCATCGGCGTCGACAGTCGCGACGGACGCCCATACGATCGAATGGGCCATGTCGACGAACGTGGGCGCGATCTGCTCAAGCGATGTCATGCGGATTCACGATAGGGAAAGCGCCGAGCGTGAAGTAGTGGCGACACCTATCGGCGTGTCGCCGCCGCCAGTTCACGTTCGTGAAGCGCCGCCGGCAGGCTCGGCAGGAAATGCGCGGTGGCGAACGCCCGGATGTCTTCGGCGGTAGCCATCGGTTGCAGCGACGGCAGCAGCAGCGCCGTCATCGCGTAGCGCAGAATCGTGTCAGCCAGCGCGTGAACGGCTTCCTCGCCGATCTTTTCGGCGAATCCCGATGGGAAGATCACCCGCAGCGCATCGGCCATCCGTTTCATTGCCGCCGGGTAGTGCTGATGCGTGAGCTGCAGCGTCAGCGCCGGCTCGTCGACGATCATTCGGTTCAGCACTCGATGACGGCGCAACTGCATGATCGCGCAGGTGAACGCTTCGACATAGTAATTAGCTTGCGGGCCCGCGCTTTTCAGCTCCCCGGCGATGTCGGAGAACAGTAGGGCGTTCTCGCGGTCGATCACCGCGGTGATCAGCTCGTCGCGGCCGGTGAAGCGACGGTAGATCGTCATCCGGCTCACTCCGGCACGGTTCGCGACGTCGTCGAGCGTCACCCGGCGGAAACCGTGTTGCTCGAGCTCGACGACGGCGGCGTCGAGAATCCTGGTGGTTACCGAATCAGTGCCGGGCATAACCTGCCTGCGCGAACTTGTTGTAGCTCAAGCGCATTGGCAACTTATTCCACAGCCAGTTGACCGCTCTCGACCTGCACAGCGTCGCGAACCGCTGATAATGGCACTCCTGGCGCTCATTCCACGGCAGCTCAAGCAGCACGCGCGCACTGGGCGGCAGACCACCTGTCGTCAGGAACGCCGCGACCCGGTTGAACCCCGGGGCGATCAGCCGCCACAGCGCCGGTGACACGCCCTTGGGACACGGAAAGCCCTTGGTGACGTATCCGACGCCGTACTTCGCGGTGGGGTGGGCCAGCACAACCTCGTCGAGCATCCTGTCCCAATACCGCTCGAACGCCGGGTAATCGGCGGGCATGGGGCGCTCGCTGACACCGTATCGGCGATACCACGTCTTTGACTCCAGATAGATCTGGTTCTTCTCGGCGTCGGTGAGGCGCTTGACGAAGGTGTCGGCGAAGTAGAGCACCTGCTCTACGAACGTCGCATGCGCCCAGAAATACGTTTCGGGATCGAGTGCGTGGTAGCGGCGGCCGTCGGGCATGTCGCCCTTGATCTGGTGATGGAAATCGCGCACCTGCGGACCGGGGTTGTCGGCGTCGGAGCCGTACACCGTGTTGAAGATCGGCGGCAGCGAGCGCTTGACACGAGCGGCCGTGTCGTCGAAGAACACCGAGTGGTCCAGCACGCCCTGACCGAGCTCAGCCAGCATGTTCTGCAGCACCGCGGGCCGCGGGCCGATCAAGAACATGCGGTTGTCGCCGAAGTACCGCCATACCAGCGACTGCGGACCCAGGGGCATTGCATCGTCCGTTGCGTCGCCCGTTGCATCGCCCACCGTCTCGGCGGCTCGCGCCAGCTCCGTCACGGAGACAGTGTTACAGATTTTGTACTCTGTAACAACTGGGAGTGGCGACGCAGCCGGCGCCACCGTGCGATCGCCACCACCCACATCGAACCGGCGAGCGCGAGCAGCAGAAAAGCGAGCATCACCAGCGGTGGGTAATACGAGACCGACGCGGTGGCCGGCTCACCGTCGCTGACCGGCGGGTTCACCACCGTCGACCGCGATGCGAGCGACGAGGCCACGCACGCCGCCGAAGCCGCGGCGGCCAGCACCACCTCGAGCACTACTCGCCGGCTGGCGTTCACGACGCGGTGCCGGGCGGCAGCTTCTCGGAGCGGCGCTGCTCGAAGAGCATGGTCAGGCACGCCCGCAGCTCACGATGATTACGCGCCCATGCCTGCGCCGTCCGCCCCCCGGTGAGCTTGAGCCCGATCCCGTGGCAGCCCTTCGGCACACCCGTGAGCTCGCCCAAAGCTCTGGCGGATTGCCACTTCTCCGGTTCGTCGTCCGGTTCTGGTTCCGGAAAGATCCGTGTGATGGCGGCTACGGCTATGGTCTCGGCGCCCTGGCGCAGGTTCTCGGACGTCAAGTCGACAGATTTGTGGATCCGCGCGGCCTTCACCTGCAGCGCCAGAAAACCCGACACCAGCGCCATGAACATCGCGGGCACCAGCAGTTGTGGCCCGATGCCTGCACTGATCTCGATCCACAGCATCGCCCCGCCCGCGATCGGGCCGGCAATCAGCCAGTACCAGCTTGCCCCGCGCTCGCGAAAAAGCGTCCTCGGCGGAATCCCGTCAGCCACCGTCTCCCCCGGAGTCGACCGCGTCGAACCATTCGCTGGCCGTTTGCCGCGTCGCTAACACCATGGCCGTGATGAGGAGCGCCGCGACAATCGCTCCCAGCAACGGGCCACCGGCGAAGATGAAGAGCAGCAGCAACGGCACCAGTGCCGTCGACAGCGCGACGAGCGCACGCTGAAAGCGCTTGTCACCCTGACGGGTACGGCTCGCCATGTAGGCGACGGCGAGACCCGCGATGACGAAAATGGCACCCCCGCCGCGGAAGAAGAGCAACGTGGCCGACCAGACGAGCCACAGTCCGTCTGCGAGCAGCAGTACCGCCGCGGCGGACCAGGCCCAGAACGCCAAGTCCACGGACCTGGGGCGAGGTTCAACTGAGGTCATGATCGGA
>JAVHWG010000266.1:0-2691 GCA_032159965.1 Mycobacterium sp. | reverse complement strand
GCGCACCGCGAAGCGATTGGACCGCGCGGCCGACCGAGACGAAGACGCGGACCTGGCCGCCTACAACGCGATGCTGGCTCAGCTGGCCCACCGCGAGTCAGGGCCGCGCTGACTGCATCTGCGTCTGCGCCGGCGCCGGCGCCGAAATTCACGTTATGCAGGCCCTTACTCGCACTTTCTCTGCACATCGTGAATTTCGGCGAGAGTGTCGGTGGGTAATTCCAGGATGCGGAGATGGGGGAAACCTTCCGGGGTTCCGACGCGCTGGCCGACGGTTCGCTGACGCGGCACGAATTGCAGAGGTGGTATCGCCGGATCTTTCGCGACGTCTATGTCCCCCAGACCAGCCCCGTCACCATTCGCGACAGGACGATCGGCGCGTGGTTGTCAACGCATAGCTAGGGTGTGATCGCGGGAGTCGCTGCGTCCGCACTCCACGGGGCAAACTGGGTGGACGCCAACGTCCCAATCGAATTGATTTCCCGGCATCTACGCGCGCAGCCTGGACTCGTCGTCCGCACGGAGACGCTCGCACCGGACGAGATCACGCATATTGCAAACTTGCCGGTGACCACGCCCGCCCGCACGGCGTTCGACCTCGGCCGGCACCTAGCGCGCGGGGATGCACTGGCGCGGATGGACGCGTTGATGCGGTCGATGGTGTTCTCGACCGAGGATGTGCTGTTGCTCGCAAAGCGTTACCAGGGAGCAAGAGGAATTCGGCAGTTGCGCGGGCTGCTGCCAATCGTCGACGGCGGTGCCGCGTCTCCTCAGGAGAGCCTGCTGCGCTTGGCATTCAGCGACGCGGGTTTGCCCAAACCGGTGACTCAGTTTCCGGTGACCGACAGCCGCGGATACCTGGTGCGCATCGTCGACATGGCGTGGGAAGAGTTCAAGGTCGCGGCCGAGTACGACGGCGAACAACACCAAACCAACCGCTACCAGTACCGCAAGGACGCGCGAGTGCTGCCAGAGTTGGCCCGCATGGCGTGGCTCGTGGTGCGCGCGTTCAAGGAGGACCGCCGCGCTGACGTCGCCGCCGAGGCCCGCTCGGCGCTCATCAGGCGGGGTTGGAAGCCCTGAACCGCAACGAAATTCACGTTACGCAGGCCTTTACTCGCACTTCCTCTGCAAAGGTGAATCTCGACGGCCGACCCGCGCAGGCAGCGATCCACCGATCGCAATTCATCCACAACCGCGCCCGGCGTGACGCTCTCCCACCTCGGTGCTGTCGGTGCCCGCGCGCTGAATGGCGTTGACAACACGCACGTGAATGAAACGAAAGGAAACCGAAATGTTCGAAACGCCGTTGACTGTCGTCGGCCGCATCATCACCGACCTGAGGCGCCGCCAAGTCGGCGACCAAGAGGTCATCAGCTTCCGGATGGCCAGCAATTCACGCCGCCGGGGCGACGACGGCACCTGGGAGCCAGGCAACACGCTGTACATCACTGTCAACTGCTGGGGGAAGCTCGTGACCGGCGTCGGCGCCTCCCTTCGCAAGGGCCGTGCGGTGATCGCCGTCGGGCAGGTCTACACCAGTGAGTACGACGACCGTGAGGGCGTGCGGCGCTCGTCGCTGGAGATGCGGGCCACCTCGGTCGGACCGGACCTCGCACACGCACTCGTCAGCATTACCGACACAGTGCCGCCCTCGGCGAGGACCGCAGCTGAAGCGGAGGATGATTCCGCGGCTGAGGAGTCCGCTGAGGGCGGGGAGGCGCTGCCTCTGTCCGCTTAGCGCAGCTGGGCGGTGCCTAGGATGGTTCCGGAGTAATACCCGAAGACCACGAAAGGCACCGCACCCGGCAATGGCCGAATTCATCTACACCATGCGCAAGGTCCGCAAGGCGCACGGCGACAAAGTCATCCTCGACGACGTGACCCTGGCGTTCCTTCCCGGAGCCAAGATCGGCGTCGTCGGCCCCAACGGCGCGGGCAAGTCGAGCGTCTTGCGGATCATGGCGGGCTTGGACCAGGCGAACAACGGCGACGCACTGCTGGCGCCCGGCGCCTCCGTGGGCATCCTGCAGCAGGAGCCGCAGCTGGACGAGACGAAGACGGTCCGCGAGAACGTCGAGGCAGGCGTCGCGATCAAGGGCAAGCTCAACCGGTTCAACGAGGTCGCCGAGCTGATGGCCACCGACTACACCGACGAGCTGATGGACGAGATGGGCCGACTGCAGGAGGAACTGGACGCCGCAGACGCCTGGGACATCGACTCCCAGCTCGAGCAGGCCATGGATGCGCTGCGCTGCCCCCCGCCCGACGACCCCGTCACCCACCTCTCCGGCGGTGAGCGCCGCCGGGTCGCGCTGTGCAAGTTGCTGCTGTCCAAGCCGGACCTGTTGCTGCTCGACGAGCCGACCAACCACCTCGACGCCGAGAGCGTGCAATGGCTCGAGCAGCACCTGGCCAGCTACAAGGGCGCGATCCTCGCAGTCACCCACGACCGCTACTTCCTGGACAACGTGGCCGAATGGATCCTGGAGCTGGATCGCGGGCGCGCGTACCCCTACGAGGGCAACTACTCGACGTACCTGGAGAAGAAGCAGGAACGGCTGGCCATCCAGGGCAAGAAGGACCAGAAGCTGCAGAAGCGGCTCAGGGACGAGCTGGCCTGGGTGAGGTCGAACCCCAAGGCACGTCAGGCGAAGTCCAAGGCCCGGCTCGAGCGCTACGAGGAGATGG
>JAVHWG010000265.1:0-8755 GCA_032159965.1 Mycobacterium sp. | reverse complement strand
AGTCCGCTGTCCGGCGTGGGCGAGGCATCAAGCTCGTGCAGAGACTGCAGTCGCACGGCCACCAGTCCGATCATGATCATCGGCACCGCCAGCGCGAGGAACGTCGTCGGCAGCCCGAACGCGTCGGCCAGCGGGCCGGCCAGCATGAAACCGATGGGCCCTGCCGCGTACGCCAGCGAGGTCATGACGCCCACGACCCGCCCGCGAAGGTGCGCCGGTGACTGCGTCTGCATGACGTAGTTGTAGATCGGCGCGATCGGGCCGTAGACCAGGCCCACGAGCGCGCAGAGCAGCAGGATCACCACCAGGGGCGGCAGCACCGAGATCGCTGCGGTCGCCACCCCCAACGTGAGTGTGGCGACGAGCACCGTCGTCCGTCGTTTCGTGTGCCGAATCAGCAGCGGGTAGGCGAGCGCGCCCACCAGCCCGCCGATGCTCAGTGCCATCAACGCCCAGCCGAGCTCGGCCGGCTGGTCGCGGTCGGTGAAGTACTTGGGGAACAGCACGCCTTCCATCGGCAGGTACAGGCCCGTCATCGCAAGATCGATCAGGGCCAGCGTGCGCAACACCTTCAGGTTCCAGACGAACCGCAGTCCCTCGACCATGCCCGACCACACGCCCTCGGGGCGCTCCTCGGCGGTGGGCGGTCCGGCACCGTCGAGACGCACCAGGGCGACCGCGGCGATCGACACCACGAACGTCCCTGCTGTCACCCACATCGTGTCGATGCCTCCGACCGCCGCGATCAACAGACCACCGAGTCCCGGTCCCGCGAGGTAGGCGGCGTTGAATGTCGCTTCGTAGAGGCCGTTGGTCCGGTCGAGTGTCCAGCCCGCGTGCCCGGCCGCCTCCGGGAGCATCGCCAATCGCGCCGTCATGCCAGCGGGGTCGAAAAGCGCACCGAGGGCTGCCAGCGCCGCGAGCACGACGACGTTGACCGCCTCCTCGCCGAACGCGATCGCGACGATGGGGATGGCGAGGACGGTGGCACCGGACATCACGTCCGAGAGGATCGAGATCCGCTTCCTTCCGAAGAAGTCGACGGCCGTTCCTGCCAACAGCGTCGAAAACAGCAGCGGTAGCGACGCGGCGCCGGCCACGATCGACGCTTCGAGCGCACTCCCGTTGCGCTGCAACACAAGCCACGGGAACGCCACCATGCTGATGCCGTTGCCCGCGGAGGCCACGAGATTGGCGAACAACAGCAGAAAGACCGGGCGGGTGGATGCCCGCGGGGGTGGAGCGAAGTGGGGCGGGGAATCAGTGGACATGGGAATCTGCCCGGAATCTAGCAAGTGCCGTCCGGGTCGACGACTGAATTTCCGACGGTGCACAGTGGATCGGTGCGATTGCCCCACCCGCGTCTCGCCATCCCGTTCGACTCGCCGGTGCCTCCTGGTTCCGGGTGGCCGGGCGACGTGGCGACCGCCGCCACCCCCGTGGCCGCCACGGCCGAGCAAGTCACGGCGCTCGCCCAGGACGTGACCTCGGTAGCCGACCTCGACGCGGCAGTGTCGGTGTGCCGGGCCTGCCCACGGTTGGTGCAGTGGCGCGAGCAGGTGGCGCGGGAGAAGCGCAAATCCTTCGCAGGGCAGCCATATTGGGGCCGACCCGCACCCGGATGGGGATCGGACCGTCCGCGCCTGCTCATTGTCGGATTGGCGCCCGCGGCGCACGGTGCCAATCGCACCGGCCGCGTGTTCACCGGCGACCGGTCCGGCGACATGCTGTACGGGGCGCTGCACCGGGCCGGTCTCGCCAATCAGGCACTGGCCGTAGACGCCGCCGACGGACTGGAGCTGACGGACACCAGGGTGGTGGCGGCGGTGCGCTGTGCGCCACCGGCCAACGCGCCGACTCCGGTCGAGCGCCAGACCTGCAAGCCGTGGCTGGACACCGAATGGCGACTCGTCGGCCCGGGGGTAAAAGTGATCGTCGCGCTCGGTGGCTTCGCCTGGGGAGCCGCGCTGCAGATGGTCCAATCGGTACTGAAACCGATGCCGAAGTTCGGCCACGGCGCGGCCGTCACGCTTCCGGGTTCGGTTGGCGACGTCTTGGTCCTCGGCTGTTATCACCCCAGCCAACAGAACACGTTCACGGGGAGGCTGACCGCGGCGATGCTCGACGACGTCTTCGCCAGGGCCCGCGACGAGGCGGGAATTCCCGTACGGCCAGGGCGTTGAAAACCTCGATGCGACTTTCTGTTCTCGACCTCGTTCCCGTCCGCGCCGACCAGTCAACCTCCGACGCGCTGGCCGCGACGTTGCGACTGGCGCAGAAGGCCGACCAGCTCGGCTTCACTCGGTATTGGCTCGCCGAGCACCACAACATGGCGGCTGTCGGCGCTACCAGCCCGCCGGTGTTGATCGCTTACCTGGGTGCCCACACGTCGCAGCTGCGGCTGGGGTCCGGCGGGGTGATGCTGCCCAACCACGCGCCGCTGGCCGTGGCGGAGCAGTTCGCGCTGCTCGAGGCTGCTTATCCGGGCCGCATCGACCTCGGCATCGGGCGCGCTCCCGGTTCCGACCCGGTGACGTCGTTCATGCTTCGCAATCCCGCCGGCCGGGACGACCGCGACATCGACAACTTCCCTGAATACCTCGACCACGTCGTCGCGCTGATGAGCAAGCACGGCGCCCACATCGCGCTTCCGCGGCAGGAGTACGTGCTCAAGGCCACGCCCGCCGCGGTCAGCGAACCCCGGGTGTGGCTGCTCGGTTCGTCGATGTACTCGGCTCACCTCGCGGCGGCCAAAGGCCTGCCGTACGTGTTCGCGCATCACTTCACGGGCGAAGGCACCGCGGAGGCCCTGCGCGTCTACCGGTCCGAGTTCGTGGCCAGCGACGCGGCGCCGGAGCCTGTGACGTTCCTGACGGTCAACGCGTGCGTCGCGCCGACCCGAGAAGAGGCCGAGGCGCTGCTGCTGCCGAACCTGCAGATGCTCGCGCGGTTGCGCACCGGCCAGCCGCTGGGCCCGCTGGACATGGTCGAGGACGCCCAGGACACGACGCTCGGTCAGCACGAGCAGGCGATCGTCCGTGCCGGTCTCGAGCGCGCGGTCGTCGGCACGCCGTCGGAGGCTGCGGAACAGATCAACGCCCTCGCGGGACGGTTCGGCGTCGACGAGGTGATGGTCAACCCCGTTGCGTCCGCCCGCCGGGGCGCCGATCCCGCGGCGGCTCCCGACCGGGAGACGACGCTGGAGCTACTCGCCAAGGAACTCTTCTAGGCAGGCGTCAGCTCGAAGATCGTAATGGGCCGCGACGTTTTGCGCTGGTAGGCCTCGTATCGGTTCGCGTTGTTCTTGTTGACGAGCTGCCACATCCGGTCGTAGTCGGTGTCCGCGGGTGCGACCTGTCGCCATGTGACTCTGAATCGCTTTGGCCCGACGTTGATTTCGGCATCGGGACGGGAGCGCAGGTTGTGGTACCAGCTGGGGTAGCGGTACGAACCTCCATTGGAGGCGACGATCAGGTAGGCGGCGCCGTCACGTGCATACGTCAACGTGTTGGTGCGGGGCTCACCGGACTTCGCGCCGATGGTGTGCAACAGGAGGTTCGGTGGCATACCGGGGATGGTGTGGCCGAGCTTGCCGCCGGATTTCTGGTAGATCGTGTCATGGAGGCGCAGGAACCGTCCGAAGACGTTCTTCTCTACCCACTGCGAAGCGTTCATGTCTCCGTCCTACTGGTCGGCCTCGATCTGCGCCAGTGCGTCGCGCAGGATGCGGCCGGTTTCTTCGCGGTTCGGGTCGCGGCGCAGCACCAAGCCCTTGGCGAATTGCAGCTTGTCGCCGCTTCGGCGCGGCAATACGTGTAGGTGGATGTGGAAAACGGATTGGAACGCGGCCTTCCCGTCGTTGACGGCGATGTTGTTCCCGTCCGCCCGCAGTTCCGATGCGCGCGCGGCAAGTCCGATGCGCTGGCCGATCGCGATCATGTACGCCAGTGTTTCGGGCGGAGTGTCTGTCAGGTCGACGGTGTGCTGTTTGGGAATCACCAGCGTGTGCCCGCGGGTAAACGGCCGGATGTCTAGGAAGGCAAGGTAATCGTCGTCTTCGTAGATCCGGATTGCGGGCGCCGTGCCCGCGACGATCTCACAGAACACGCATGACATTCCGCCACGGTAGACCATGTTCTTCACCGCACATGTTCCATAGGGTTTGGCCATGCTGACCGGTCTGCCGCCTGTCGTCGACGCGGCCACCCGCGTCCTGGTGCTGGGTTCGATGCCCGGCGCGTTGTCGCTACGCGTGGAGCAGTATTACGCGCACCCGCGAAATGCGTTCTGGCGCATCATGAGTGAGGTCGTCCATCTCGATTCTGATGCTGCCTACAGCGTCCGGCTTGGCCAGTTGCAGCGTGCCGGGATCGGTTTGTGGGACGTGCTGCGCCTGTGTGACAGGCCGGGGAGCCTGGATTCGGCCATTGTGCGAGAGTCGATGGAGGTCAATGACTTCGGGCGGATGTTCGATGCACACCCCGGCATCGTCCGGGTGTGTTTCAACGGCGCCAAGGCCGCGCAGGTGTTCGCGCGCCTCGTCGCGCCTGCTCTGGAGTCGGCGGTGCAGTTTCACAAGCTGCCGTCCACAAGCCCTGCCAACGCCGCGATCCCGTACGACGCGAAGCTGCAGGCGTGGCGGGCGGCCATGGATGTAGGTTGACGCGATGGCAGCCGGCACCGACATCGAGGCATCCGGGTTGCTCGACGGACTCGACGGCCGTGTGCGCGAGGAGCGGGCGGAGTTGATCCCATGGCTGCTGGAGCGGGGCTTCACCGTCGACGAGATCCGAGGTGCCTTCGCACCGATGCTGCTGCCTGCCCGCCGGGCGATGGGCGACGACGGTACGTACGTCTCTGCGCGCGAGGTCTCCGCCGAGCATCGCATCGACCTCGAGTTGTTGCAACGGACCCAGCGGGCGCTCGGATTGTCGACGGTGGACGAGCCCGACAGTCGGGTGCTCTCGCGCGCAGACGCCGAGGCTGCAGCGGGTATCCAGCAATTCATCGATGCCGGAATGGATCCGGAGCACATGATCAGCGCCGTGCGCGTGCTTGCCGACGGCCTGTCTCACGCCGCGGAGGTGATGCGCTACACGGCTCTTTCCAGGGTGCTGACACCCGGCGCGACCGAGCTGGAGATTGCGAAGGCGTCGGAGGCGATGGTGGCCGGCGTTGTTCCGATGCTGGGTCCGATGATCCAGGAGATGCTGTTCCTGCAGCTCCGCCACGCCATGGAGACCGAGGCGGTGAATGCGTCCGAGCGAGAGGCGGGTTCGACCCTTCCCGGCGCGCGGCAGGTGACGGTCGCGTTCGCTGACCTCGTCGGGTTCACCCGTCTGGGCGAAGCGGTGCCGCCCGAGGATCTGGAGCGGCTCGCGAGCCGGCTCTCCGACATCGCTCACGACGTTGCGGTTCCGCCGGTGCGGTTGATCAAGACCATCGGCGATGCGGTGATGTACGTATGCCCGGATGCCGTGCCGCTGGTCGACGCCACGCTGGATCTGATTGTGGCAGCCGATGATGCGGAGCTGCCGCAGCTTCGAGTCGGTGTCGCGAGCGGCTCTGCCGTCAGCCGGGCGGGCGATTGGTTCGGCAGTCCGGTCAACGTGGCGAGCCGGGTCACGGGTGTCTCCCGGCCGGGCGCGGTGCTGGTAGCGGAGTCGACCCGGGAGGCGATCGGCGAAAGCGACCGGTTCACTTGGTCATTCGCCGGTGCGCGACATCTGAAGGGCGTGCGCGGAGAGACGAAGCTGTATCGGGCCCGTCGCGCAGACGGCTAAAGCGCGCCGAAATTCACGTTATGACGCTCGTTACTCGAACATCTTCTGCATAACGTGGATCTCGGTGACGCGGCCACCACGCATTCGCCGCGCTGGCATCCTTGACTGATGGCAGGAAAAGAGATCGACCGGAACCGGGCACGCGGAGCGATGGACGTGGTCAAGCAGCATCCGGCAATGGTGTTGTTCGCGATATCACCCGTGCTGATCGTCGCGATCGTGGTGGGTGCGCTGACGCATCCGATCTGGGGAGTGCTGTTGTTCCTCGTTGCCGCGCTGGGCGGCGGCTGGGCGATCGTCCGCAAGCGATAGCGACGCGATGCGGGGGAGCTTCGCCGAGAGTGAACACCCTTCCACCTCCTGTGCAACGGTGTAATGATGTAATCATGCGATCACATCATGGACACGGACGCCGCTCAGGCCGTCCTGGCGGCTGGCAGCAAGCCGATCAACCCGACGCCACCGAAGCCCCCGACTGGTTCGCCGGCCGGCTTCCCGATTCGTGGTTCACCGACGGCCCGGAGGTCGTCGTCGATCGCGAGGAGATCACCGTCGTCGGCCGCCTTGCCGAGCCCGAAGGTGCAGAAGGGGACGGTGCCGACGCGCGCGGTGCAGGTCGCGCGGCGCGCTTCCGCGAGGAAACCCGGTCCCAGCGGATGCAGATCGCCGACGAGGCGCAGGGCCGGTACGGCCGCACCGTGAGCTGGGGCGTGCGCATCGGCGACGAGCGAATCATGTTCACCCACTTGGCTGTTCCGGTGATGACGCGCCTGCGGCAACCTGATCGGCAGGTTCTGGACACCCTGGTCGATGCGGGAGTGGCCCGCTCGAGGTCGGATGCTCTGGCATGGTGCGTTCGACTGGTCGGCGAACACACCGACGAATGGCTGGCCAACCTGCGCGAAGCGATGTCCGAGGTCGACGACCTGCGCGCCAAAGGCCCTGAGCTCTAGAGCTTTTCGACTCCCACGTACGACGAACTCAGCGGTGACGTCTGCGACAGCGGGTCCACCGCGGCGCCGTCGACGAGTAGGTTGCGATTCACGCCGTAGCCCTGCGCCGGGCCGCCGCCACGCGGGTCGAAGATCCGGGACCCCCATCCGTGATCGACCACCACGACGCCGCGACGTGGACGGCCGCTCACCGATGCGGCGAGTTCGATCCGCCCTACCTCAGAGAACACCCGTACCTGGTCACCGTCGGCAATGCCGAGCGCAGCAGCATCTTCGGGATTGATCAAGACCTCGTTACCCCTGCCTGACGGATGCAAGCCGGGAAGCTCGTTGAGCCAGGAGTTCATCGAGTGCCTGTGCCGCTGGTTGGCCAACTGAAACGGATAGCGGTCCGGCGCGCACGGCGGTGGGGCTGCCAGCAGCTCCCGCGCCCGGGCGACGAACTCCGCCGGCGCGGCATGCACCTTCTTGTCGTCGGTCCGCAGCGCGTTTCGGAAATGCCCGAACTCCCGCGGCCCGAGCACCAGCCCGTGCGGGTTGGCCAGAATGTCGCGCCATTTGACCCTGCGTCCGTTGACTTTTCGCGATGTGGCAATGAGCAGTCGGTTGATCCACTGCGGGTTGAATTCCAGAGCGGGCCGACGGATCAGACTCGCCACCCTTCGGGTGGTCTTGACGAAACCGTTCACGCCTTTGACGCCGAACAGTGGCTTTCCCATGGCGATCGCGAGGTCGACGAAGATGCGCCACTCTTCACGGACGCCCGGCGGCGGCGCGACTGCCCTGGCCCCGTACTGCACATACGGCTCGTCATGCATGTTGCTGGTGAACGTCATCAGGTCGTCGCGCTCCAGCCAGTGGACGGCGGGCAGCAGCCAGTGCGCGTGACGATGGCTTTCGCGCTGCACGAAGTCGATTGCCACCAAGAGGTCCAGTTGCGACAGCGCATCGTCCAACTTGGCCCCGTCCGGGCCGGAGATCACCGGGTTCCCGCAATTGATCACCATCGCCCGGATCTGTCCGCTGCCCGGCGTCGTGATCTCGTCGGGCAACTCGGCCAAGGCGTGAGCACCGGCCACCATGTCGCGGCCGTGGATGCGCGATGTGTGGGAAACGGGCTTGGCCAACCCGGCCAGGCGCAGACCGTCGACGTAGCCGGGCTCGAAGCGCCGACCCCCAGGACGGTCCATGCGGCCGGTGATCACGTTGAGGACATGGCCGAGCCACTCGCCGATGGTTCCCGCCAGATGCAGCGAGACGCCTGTGCGGGTGACCGCCATGGCCGCGCGCGCCCCGGCGAAATCCCGTGCCACCTGCTGCACCACGGAGCGCGGGATGTCACACCGCGCGCACAGATCGTCAAGGTCGGCCGCCGCGACGAGCCGGCGCAGCTCCGGAACGCCCGTGGCTAGATCGCGGCAGTCCGCAGCGTGTTCGAGACCCTCGTCGAGGATTACCTTGACCAGAGCCAGCAGCAGCGCCCAATCCTGTCCCGGCCGGACCGCGAGGTGCACGTCGGCCTTCTCCGCGCTCTCCGTCCGCAGAGGATCGACGACGACGAGCGTCGCTCCCTGACGCTGCCGCTCCAACGCGCGTTTCCAGCCGCCCGGCACACTTTCCAGCCAGTTCCACGCGCTCACGGCCGGGTTGGTGCCGACCAGCAGGAAGTAGTCGCAATTGTCGACGTCCGATACCGGCGCCATCAGCCACGACCCGTACATGGCGCCGGCGACCACGTGCAGCGCGTTCTGGTCAACCGATCCGACGCTGTAGCGACTCTGCGTGCCGACGGCATCCAGCCACGCGTTCATGAAGATGACGTTCGACGACGAGAACCCGGCCGGAGTGCCGTAGTACAGCCCGATCGCGTCCGGGCCGTCGGCATCGATGAGCGCGTTCATCCGGCCGGCGATGTCGGAGAGCGCCTCGTCCCAAGTGGCTTCCACATACGAATCGCCGACCCGGCGCATCGGATTCAGGATCCTCCGCGGATGCTCCACCAGCTGATTCGCGGTGCGG
>JAVHWG010000263.1:0-7653 GCA_032159965.1 Mycobacterium sp. | reverse complement strand
GGCGAGCCCGGACGATCGCTGCGACCATCGCGACCAGAACCAGCGCGACTTCCAATGCCCCGTACGTGACGGCAGTTGCCTTGAGCCCGAACCGTCCGACGGCAAGCCCGGCCGCGAGCGCCGGCACACTGAATGCGAGGTAGCTGGCGATGTACGTCGTCGCGAACACTGCCCCTCCCTGGGTGACCGGCGCCGTCTCGCCGAGCGCATTGACGGCGAAGCGGAAGGCCGCGCCGAAGCCGAGCCCCGCGATGAGCGATCCGACCACGTAGAGCGGCAACGCACCCATCAGCGTCGCCGCGATCGTGACCAGGACGCCGAGGGCGAGACGCGGCGCGATCAGGCGTCGGAGATGGTAGAGCGTGCCCGCGAACGCGGAGAGGCGACACCGACAGTCGCCCAGATCCTCGACCACATCATCGCGCCCCTGTATCACCACGTGGCATTCGCACTAGAAATCGATCATGAGTACGCGCGGCGGCTGGTCCGGGATGTGCTGGCCATGGTCCGGCGAGCCCGGTGATGTTGCGCCGACTCGATTTGGGTTCCCGGTCCCTTGCCCGTGCTCGACATCATGGTTGAAACGCGCGACCGGCCATCTGCGATGAGCCAGTTTGCTCCGCGATCACGCCACAGCGATCGGTGTCGCCGTCACGTTTGGGCATCGGGTAGAAACAGCAAACTCCCTGGCGACACGCGCGCAGGCGCTCGTGATAGCCGCTGAAAATATGGTTTTCGTTGCGATCGCGAAGAGCACGCGGCACCCGCGTACAGCCGGCTGTCGGGCGTGAAAATTTGCCTCTGACCGCAGGGCTCGGTCGTGTACGGCACCTCCACGCGTCCGGGGGAATCCCCACTGCAGAGCCGATTTTCTACACCGATGCTAATTTTACCGAATCCAGACTCTTGGTTCCGGGCAAAAGACTCGCTACCATGGTCAGCAAATCTATTGCGAATATTTAATCTTCCAGCTTCGGAGGTCATTTGATGAGCACGACGTTCGCAGCCCGACTGAATCGGTTGTTCGACACCGTCTATCCCCCGGGTCGGGGCCCTCATACGTCTGCCGAGGTGATCGCCGCGCTCAAAGCGGAGGGCATCACCATGTCAGCGCCGTACCTCTCGCAGCTGCGTTCCGGCAACCGCACGAACCCCTCTTCGGCGACGATGGCGGCCCTCGCCAACTTCTTCCGGATCAAGCCGTCTTACTTCACCGACGACGAATACTACGAGAAGCTCGACAACGAACTCGGATGGCTTGCCGACATGCGCGACGAGGGCGTGCGACGGATTGCCGCGCGCACCGTGGGACTGTCCACGGAGGCGCAGGAGGACCTGGTCGCCCGCGCGGACGAACTGCGCCGCCAGGAGCAACTCGATCGTTAGCCGGGCCGGACGTCAGTCCGATACCCTGCGAAGCTCCGCGGTTTCCTTCAACCGCTTCGGGCCGCGTGTCTCCGCCCCGCGCGATGCCTGCTGACCGTTGCCGTTGCCGACAAGGATCTGGTACTGGCGCGCGATCTCCAAAATCCACTCTCGGTCCGAGTAGCCGTCAGGCTGGCGTAGCCACGCAAGTCCAGGAAAGCTCACCGCTTTGCGCCCGCTGTCGCTGTCGCGAATCCATTGCGCGATCGACCGTGCCTGTTCTTTGGGTTCGATTGCCGGCTTGACCCGGTCCGACGGCGCCAGCTGCCCACGACGTGCCTGGGCGTGTGCGGCCGTCGCTTCCAGGAACAGTCCGTCTGAGATCAGAGACATCTGCTCGGCAAGCTGGAACGTCAACGGTCCGTGAGGTCGCACTCCGACGCCGGCGTCGGGCTGCCGTTCGTTGAGTTCCGTCAGCAGCGGCTCAATGGTCCGCATCTCGCGCCGGGCGCCGATCCAGTCTTCGATGCTGGGCAGCAACGAGCCGGTGGCGACGATCAGCATCGCGGTCGCCAGCAACGTGATTGCCGAGCCCACCCCGATGATCGGTCGAGAACCCACAGCGCGCAGGAGGAAGAAGCCGCTCGCCAGCACCAAAAGGCCTATGCCGACGCTGAATACAAAGAGCGCGCGGCCTCGGCGGCTGATGTTGGAGTAGCGAAGCCCCGCCCACACCACGACCGTGAGGGCCAGCATCATGTACAGAAGCGGCAGAAGCCACGGCAACGAGGTGTGCGAAGTGAGGTTGCGCCGCAGGTACTCGTGTGGTGCCATTTCGGGCTCTTGCCCGTCTGCAAAGAACAGCGCGACGCTGACCGTCGTGATCACTGCGGCGACACCGTAATTCAGCCATGCCAGGCGGCGCATGACGACGGGCCGCTTGTCCGACCCGACGGTGGTGATCATCACGCAGCTGGCCGCCGCGCACAGGGTAAGGGCAATCTGCGACAGCGCGATCGAGATGTTCGGCCAGTGCAGCAACGTGTCGACGAGCAGGGTGACCGGCTCCCAGTTGAGGGCGGCGACGAAGGCCAGACTGCCGAGCGCGAGCATCATTGCAGCGCTCACGACCGATTGTTTGTTGACGACCGCCCAGCCGACCCGGAGTCCGGTGGCCACCCCGAGCAGTCCCGCGATGACCCAGACGATCACCCGAAGGCCTCCCCGAGGCGCACCTGGACTATCGACGAACGGTCGGAGCGCAGCCGACCCAGCCGATATGCGAGCAGGGCCGCGAAGTCTTCGGCCTCTTGTTCTAGATCCTCACCGGAGGGCCCCATGCAGCCAGTGCGCTGGTGGAGCATGTAGCGGATCAGGTCGTCGCTCACCAGCCGTGTGCTGTCGCGGGCGGCGTCCTCCACCGAGATACCTTCGTGCCCGAGCACGAGGTGGCCCAATTCGTGGGCGAGCGTACGGTCCCCGGCCGGAAGGCCCTGCTGGATCATGAAGACATCATGGTCGACGTACTGCCGCCACTGGCCGCAGACACCCGGTGGGAGTTCATCCATTTGGATCTCGATCCGCCGATTGCGGCTCTCAGCCACTGCATGCACGAGGCGAGCGATCGACACTTCACCGCGGCGGGGCGCCAAGTGCAGCACGGACGAAACCGCGCTAGCGACCCGTCGACTGGCAGGCATGTCACCCCCCTTTCAGTTCATCGATGTCCTGCCCCGCCGCTAGCGGAGGAAGCGAGCGTTTCCTTGCGCCCTGATGATGTGTCCTGCCCTGGCCTGCCGGTAACCGATGAAACCCCCACCAACGGTGACGAGCAGAATGCCGACGACACCGGGCAGGGCGATCGACGTTATCTGAGCCATCCCGGCGTTACGCAGATAATCGCTGTATCCGGCCCTGAAGGCCACCGGCTCGCTGAGTTGGGCAACGCGGTCCTGCGGCGGGGGGGCAGGCAGTGCGGGCAGCCGGGGAGGATCGACCATCGGCGCCGATGGCAGTGGTCCCGGCGACGTCAACGGCGCCTGCGGCATGTCCATCCCCATCGGTGCGAGCTCTGCGGGCGGGGCAACCATAGGTGTCAGTGCCGCGGCCACCTGACTGCTCATGGGGGAATTGAGCGGTACACCGGTGCCCGGGATGAAGCTGTCGATCGAGACCGTCGGCACGATCACGTCAGACAGCAGCGCAGGGACGATGATGTCCGACAGCAAAGGAGGCAGCACGATGTTGTTGAGGGGGGACATCACCAAGTCGACGAGCGGGATTTGCTGGGACATCAGTGCGAGTACCGGGACGATCGGCGGCGGCAGCAACTGAGGGACGATCGGTAGATCAAGGTCGATGGGCAGGGTGTCGGGCAACGGGTTCTTGATGATCAGTGGCGGCCCAGCGTGGTCCGGGGGGACCAGCGGAAGCAGCGAGATCGTGGGTGACGTTGCGGGAGTGGCGATTCCGCCGTTTCCTGGTGCTGGCACCGCCGCATGGGGTACCTCCCCGGTGCCTAACCCCAGTTGCTCGAACGACAACGTGGGAATCCGGAGCCCCGGTAAGGATTTGGTGCCCGCAGGCGTGGTAGACACCGATTGGGGACCGCCGACAGGGGGCAGATTGAACGGCCGGAACTGCGGCAGTTCGATCGCCGGCAGCGTCAGCGGACCCAACCGCAGCGGGATGTTGAACTTCGGCACAGCAATCGGGCCGGCGGTCGGTGTCTTGTAGCCCAGTCCGTGGTCCCCGCCGTGGCCAGGGGGCGAGGTGTCGGGCTCGCTCGGCTCATCGGGGCCGTTCTTGTCCGGCTTACTTGGTGCGTCTTTGCCCGGGACGCTGGGTGCGTCCTTGCCCGGTGTGCTCGGGCTTTCGGGTTTGGCCAGCGCTACGCCGCCGGTGCCACTCATCAGCAGACCGCCCGCGATGACGCAGGCGACCGCTGCGTAGCGCACCGAGGACCGCTCCACTTTTGCCCCTCACTACACCCATGAATCCAGTGTTCGCAGGATGCTTGGCGTTGTGCCATTGTTGCACACCCACGGCACGGAAATTTTTCTATTGGAAAACCCTGTCGTAGCCCTGACGTCGGAAAAGCGCGAACATATGCGGGCGATAGTGTGGGGCCGACAATCGCGATGTGTAGCCGAGAGACGGGGAGGCGAACCGGGGATGGGCCTGTTCAGCAAGCGCAAGAGCCGGGCGACCCGCCGCGCCGAGGCGCGTGCGTTGAAACGGCGCGCGAAGTGGGACGCGAAATACGCCGCTCGAAATGAGCGACGCCGCATCAAGTCCGCGGAGCGGTCCGCCGATAAAGCGGTACGTGCGCAGATCAAAGCGCAGCGGAACAGCGATAAGGCCGCGTTGAAAGTCGCCGACGCCAACCTGAAAGCCGTTCAGGAAGGCAAGCTGCTGTCTGCGGCCAGGATCCGGCGAACGTTGACCGTGACGCGGTTACTGGCACCGGTCCTGGTTCCCGTCGCATACCGGGTCGCTGTCGGCGCTCGCGGCTGGCTGGACGAGCGACGGGCCGAGCGGCTCGGAGTACCCGTGGGCGAGCTCGGCCAGTTCTCCGGCCACGGCGCACGGTTTTCGGCCCGGATCGCGGGTGCGGAGCAGTCGGTGCGTCTGGTCGCCGAGAAGAATCCGAAGGACGCCGAGACAAAGCAGTTCGTCAGCGCCATGAAAGATCGTCTGACCGACTTGGCGGCAGCCGTCGCCGCTGCCGAGAGTATGCCGCCCGCGCGGCGGCGTGCCGCCCACGCGGCGATTTCCTCGGAGCTGGACGGGATAGACGCGGATCTACTCGCCCGCCTGGGCGTGCATTGACACTGAGGGTGCGGCGCGAGCCTGCCGCGCTGGTGCGGGGTGTTGCGGTCGCGTTGCTCACGGCAACGCTGTCGGCGGCGGCGCACGCAGCGGCGGGGGGCCTACCGTCGGGCGGCGGAATCGCGTTGTTGGTTCTGCTGGCCGGCACCCTGGGTGTGATCACGGTGATCGACGACAGGTCAGGGGACGCGATCACATTGGTCGTGGTGCTGGCCTGTGGCCAGGCTCTCGGGCACGTCGTCCTCGGCTGTGGAGGGCACGGTCACGCCGAGGGCGCAGTGCCCTCGCCTGCCATGGTGGGTGCCCACCTCGCCGCACTCGGTCTCGGTGCGCTGTTGATCAGCGCCGGCGGACGGTTCTGCCGCCTTCTGTCGACGGCAATACGTGCTCTGCTTGCGCCGACATTGCGGCCTGTCCCTTGGGTCGGTGCAGTTACGACCACCTCCGACCAGCCCCTGTTGTCGTTGCTCTTGGCGACGTCGTCGCTGTCGTATCGCGGACCGCCGGCGGGCTTGCCCCGCTGACCGCACTCCGCAACGACCCCGAAAGAGACAATCGAATGACGCGAATTTCACGGGCCCTTCAGCGTGCCCTCATCACAGCCGCAGCAGTGCCGGCGGTCGCCGTCGTCGGCATGTTCACCGCCGCAGGCCAAGCTTCGGCGCATGTGCACGTCGACGCACAGCACGCCGTCCCCGGCGAGTGGGCGGTAATCACCCTCGAAGTACCGAACGAATCCGAAAATGGCTCGCTGACAACGCAATTGAATGTCAGTTTGCCGCCGGGCACCCCGGCTTCGGTCGAAACCATGCCCGGTTGGACGGCGAAACTCGACAGCGATAAGGCGGCAGGAACCGTCCGCTCGGTGACGTGGACGGCTGCTCCCGGTACAGGCATCCCCGTCGACCAGTTCGCGCTGTTCCGGCTGTCGGTGAAACTCCCCGATACCGACAAGGCGAGCTTCCCTTCCGTCCAGACATATGCGGACGGCACGGTAGTGCGGTGGGACCAACCCGACCCGCCGACCGGAGGCGAACCGGAGCACCCTGTGCCCACGTTGGACCTGGCCGCTCAACCACCGCAGCCAGAGCATGACTCGACTGCGCTCTGGCTTGCGATCGCGGCGTTGGGCATCGGTTCGGCCGCCATGTTGCTAGCCCTGATCCGGCGCCGACCGTGAGGCTCGCCGCCCTGCTGGCGGGACTGCTGTCGGTCGCGATTGCCCTCGCCCCGACAGCAGCCGCGCACGCCGCGAGGATCGCGTCCGATCCCGGTGAAGGGTCCCGCTTGACGATGGGTCCCGCGCAGGTCACAGCTACCTTCAACGGGCCGCTGCAAGCCGGGTTCGACTCGATGACAGTGGTCGGACCAGACGGCAATCTGTGGTCCGCCGGGGAAGCCCGCGTGTCGGGTGCGGTGATCAGCGTCCCGCTCCGCGCTCTGGGACCGGTCGGCCGCTACACCGTCAACTACCGGGTGACGTCGTCGGACGGCCACGTGGTCACAGGTTCGTGGTGGTTCGAATTGATCACGGCGGGCACCGGTTCGCCGGGACCGTCGGCCGCGGGCGAATCCCCGACAGAAGCCGGACTGCCGATCTGGCCGTTCCTGGCGGCGGGCATCGTCGGCATCGTGTTGGTCGCCGCGTGGGCCGCCCGGCGGGTGATGCGGCAGTGAGATGAGAGTCGCGACGGCGCTGGTGGCCGTCGTCACGGCGGTGGCGGCGACGACGGCGATCGCGTTCGCGCTTGCGTTACACGCCGTCGAGCCCGTCGCGGCCGTGGCGCGCATCCTGGCGGACACAGCCGCGGTCGGCACCATCGGATTGGCGATCGTCCCGGCTCTGGACGACGGGCGGCGGCGCACGGAGATCACCCGGCTGTCGCAGGTTCCGTTGCTCGTGGTCGGTGCGGTATGGCTCGTCGGCGAACTTCTCCGGCTGGTGATCGCGGCCGGCGAGGCGGCCGCGACACCGCTGGCTCAGCTGTCGGTGCACGCCGTCGGCGAATTCGTGCTGCACACGGTTGCCGGGCGGACTGGATTGCTCAGCGTCGGCGCCGCGACGGCGGTCTGCGGTCTCGCGGCGGCACGCAACCGTTCTGCGTCATCGCGGGTGACGGTGGCAGGGGCGGCCGGTGTGGGCTTCGCTGCCCGTGCCGTGTCGGGGCACCTGTCCGAAAGCACCTGGGGGGCAATCGCAATCGCGATGCACGCATTGGCCGCGGCGGTGTGGTGCGGCGGCTTGGCAGCCTTGGCGGTGACGGTACGCCACAAGGGCCAGTGGGCCCGTGTGCTGCCCCGTTTCTCACAGGTGTCGCTGGCGTGCGTGGTGGTTGTGTCTACCAGCGGAGTCCTCGGGGCACTGCTGGAGAGCGGGTCGCCGGTGACGTGGTCTGCCAGCGCGCACGGTCGCCTGCTGCTGGCGAAGGTGGCCGTGCTGCTGGCTCTCGTGGCGCT
>JAVHWG010000032.1:0-3241 GCA_032159965.1 Mycobacterium sp. | reverse complement strand
GTTGACCCGATCGGGCGCCGCGGATCGCGAACCCCTTCTGCCCCCGGGACCTTTCACCACCGAAGCCGGTGCCGTGCAGGCCGCCCTCGCCGCCCTCCTCGCCTACTACTGCGCGCAGCAGACGGGTACTGGCGCCTACGTCGACTGCGCACTGCACGACATGGCCGTGCAGGGACTCGATCCTGGGTTCGGCATGGCTGGCACCGCCACCATGGGTCGGCCGCTCTCGAAGCTGCGCGGTCCACCGGCAGCGGTGCGCGCTCCAGTGCGGGGTCCTGCACGGCCCCGTGGGCGGTGCCCGCGTCGTCGTGCGCGGTGCGCACATCCTGATGCGCGGTTTTCTCGCGGGCGCGCGCGGCGGCGGCGCGGACCTCGAGCGCCTCCAGGTGCGCGGCACGGTCCAGGTGCAGACCACGTGCGTCGGCCCGCCAGCCGGCCTTGAGCTCCTCGAGGGATAGGGACTCCGGTTTGGCGGTGCGGGTGGCCTTCTGCGCCGCGGCCAACTGCGCGGCGGTCGGTACCCCGTCCACCACGACCAGGTTCTGTTTGGCCCATTCGCGCAGCCGGGTGGAGCGTCTCGACCAGGCGGTGATGTCGGCTCGGGTGACGCCGGCGATCTCGGCCATGCCCGAATGCTCGTCGACGGGTTGCCATTCGAAGCCCCGCTCAGCGTGCAACCGGTGGCGCAGGGTGGCCTGGTAGATCATCCCGGCGGCTTTCGCTTCGTGATAGAGCGACTTCGAATCGATGGACACCAGCTCCCCGTCGGCGCGGGGCTGGCGGTTGGGGACGATAACGTGGGTGTGCAGGTGCGGATCCCCGCAGCGGGAGGTTTCGTGCTGATACGCAATGCCGATCAGCCCGGGCAAGTGTTGCAGGTCCTTCATGCCGGTGATCGGGTTGTGCACCCTTGTGTACCCGGCATGCTGGTGAAAATAGGCCATCGCCGCGGCGATGGCCTATTCGTGTGCGGCGGCGAACACCTTCTCCGCCACCGGATCGGTCAACACTCGAATCAATGAGACACTCTTCGGGGCGGCGAACGTCAAATCGAAACCGTGCACACCCTTCCCCCCGAACGCCCGCCCTGCGTTGCCGTTCGGTATGTTGCCGTCGTTCGACCACGTTGCGGCCACCTCGGTGTCGACGACCCCACCCGCCACCGCGGCGGCGTCCAGGCCGCACAGCCCGGCGACGGTGGTGGTGTCTCCGGTGAGTATCCAGGTCGGGGCCCGAGTGTCGGATTCGGAATAGTATTCGCCCAGAACACCATTGGCCGTCGCCGCGGTCATCGCCGCTTGCTTGGCCGTGTTGGCGGTGTCGTTGTAGTAGCCGAAGCCGCAGATCAAGAAGATTGAAGTCGCGGACCGTAGCACTGGGAAAAGCGTTGTCCGTTACCAGTTGACGGTCGACGCCGGTCATGACCCAAAGTCCCGGAGACGACGACAAATTCGGCGTCGATTCACCACCGAAGCCAAGGCACGAGCCGAGCTAGCCGCACTCCAGGCCGGCGTCGCGGCAGGCACGTATGTCCACGTAAGTAGAATGACGGTGACTCAAGCGTGCGAGTCATGGCTCTTGTCCAAGCACGCACTGAAGCCCTCGACCGTTGCAGGCCACAGAGTTTCACTCGGACCGATACGTTCTGAACTCGGACACTTTGAGCTTCAGAAACTCACCAAGTCCGACCTGGACGGCCTGGTTGCGCGACTACGGCGCGGGGAAGTCACCGGCCGTAGAAAGTGGTCAGCCCGGTCGGTGAACTACATGCTCTACCTCTGCACGGCAGTTCTCGAAGACCAGGTGGCGCAGGGAAACGTCGTGCGCAACGTCGCCAAGCTGGTCGACAGGATCGCCGGCGAAGCGGGCGAGATGCGCACGCTCACCGAGCGCGACATGTTCCGCATCCTCGATCACGAGTGCCGCGACCGACATCTTTGGACACTGGCGCTGTACGGACTTCGTCGCGGCGAGATCGCCGGACTGCGTTGGACTAACGTCGACCTGAAGACACAGACGGTCAGGGTCGCGGAGAACCGGGTCGCCGTCGGCAAGCAGATCCTGTCCGGAACGCCCAAGTCCAAAGCGAGCACACGGACACTGCCCATGCCCGCCGAGGTGGTCGACGTGCTCCGCGCCGCCCGCAAGCGTCAGTCCGAGGAGAGGTTGGCGTTCGGCAGCGGGTACGGGTCGGGCGAATACGTCGCGAGCGACGAGGCCGGACAGCCGTACCACCCAAACCTGCTCACGTTCCGATGGGGACGGATGCTCGACGGGCTCGGAATCGAACGGGTGCGGCTCCACGATGCGCGACATTCGTGCGCGACGCTGATGCATCTCCGGCACGTCCCGATCGCGGTAATTGCCGCGTGGCTGGGCCACGCCAGCGCCGCCTTCACGCTGTCGGTCTACGCACACAGCCAGGACGACGCGCTCAAGGCTGCGGCAAGCAGTTTCGGACGTGTTGTGACAACTCGTGACACTGAGACGGGTCCGCGGGGCTGAGGTTACAGCCTTAAAATCTCTCTACCAGCACTTTCTCGGTGCCCCCAGTCGGACTCGAACCGACACTGTGCGGATTTTAAGTCCGCTGCCTCTGCCAATTGGGCTATGGGGGCGTTACGCCCTTGGAAACTTACCCAACCGGCAGGCCATGAGGTGACATCGATCCCCTCATCCGCGCGACCGATCTAGCGGGATCGACCCATCACACCCGAGACATGTTGCCGCGCAGATGAATCCGGGAGCTACTCGCCCCCACCACCCGGCGCCGGCTTCGCGTCCGCGCTGGCGTCCTTGGGGTCACCGGTGTCCTTGTCGACACCGCCGGCCTTCTTCGGCTTCTTCAAACCGTCCGGCTTCTTCGGGGTGATCGGATCGTCGGAAGGATCGGTCGTCGGCTTGGCCTCGACCGTCGTGCCGACCGGCTCGGGCTGGCCGGGATGTCCTTCACCTTCACCTTCTCGACGACGGGCTTCTCCAGCACTGGCTCCTCGTCCTTCGGCAACGGGTCGACGTCCTTGACCACCACGTTGCCCTCGACCGAATCCTGTTCCTCGTCAACCAGTCCGGAGTCCTGCGTCGGATCGACCGAGTCGAGCGTGTCGGCCGAGGCTCGAGAGAGGCTGACGGTGTTGTCGGAGGAGAAGGTGCGCAGCGTCGAGACATCCGCCACGCTGGCGAAGGCGGGCGGCGGAGGTGGCGGAGTTGCCAGCGCGGTGGCGATGCCCAACTGCGCGGC
>JAVHWG010000214.1:0-2916 GCA_032159965.1 Mycobacterium sp. | reverse complement strand
CGGGATAATCCGCCTCGACATCGGTGCGGCCGCGCTCGCATACGGAGCCGGCTTGGCAACCACCAGCGTGAACGTCATGCCAGCCGGTATCGGCACAGTCGAAGCCGCCATGCTGTTCGGCCTCACTCACGCCGGCGTGGCCGCGTCCACCGCGGTGGCAGGAATCCTCACCTATCGCCTCGTCGCATACGTCCTCGTCGGCATAACTGGGTGGGCGATCTGGGTTGCGGTGCGACGCCGTTCGAGCTCCATCGCCTACCTCGAGCCCATCGCGTCGTGAAGTCGCGCTCGGTCCGATCAGATGTATAGGCGGGGTCCGGCAACACCAATGCTCGGCGACGACAGGAGACATACCCCATGCCGAAAGCAGTCCGATTTGACGAATACGGGGGCATCGACGTCCTCGCGGTGCGCGACGTGCCCCGTCCGGTGCCCGGACCTGGCCAGGTGCTTGTCGCCGTCCGCGCGGCTGGCATCAATATCAGCGAGGCGAAGATCCGTGAGGGAATCGTCCGCGAGATATTCCCTGCGACATTTCCCAGTGGTGAGGGTTCGGATCTCGCCGGCGTGGTCGAGGAAGTGGGGGTTGGCGTGACCGGTGTCGCCGTGGGCGACGAGGTGATCGGGTTCACCAACAACCGCGCAAGTCACGCTGAGTACGTGCTCGTCGAGGCGGCCAACCTGACGCCCAAGCCCGCGGGGGTCTCGTGGGAGGTGGCCGGCGCGCTGTTCGTTGCGGGCGTGACGGGCTTCGCCACCGTGCGCGCCGTGTCGCCCACTGCGGGCGAGACAGTTGTGATCGCTGGAGCGGGCGGCGGCGTCGGCGTCTTCGCAGTACAGCTCGCACTTCGCACCAGCGTGCGCGTCGTCGCACTGGCCAGCGAACGCCACCACGCATGGCTGCGCGAGCGCGGCGCGGTTCCCGTCACCTATGGCGACGGTGTCCGCGAGCGCATCACCGCGGCCGCCGACGGCACGCGTGTTGCCGGATTCATCGACCTCGTCGGAGACGGCTACGTCGAGCTCGCACTCGAGCTCGGCATCGCAACGGATCGGATCGACACGATCGTCGATTTTCCCGCGATCGGGATGTACGGGGTCAAGGGCGAGGGCGGCGCAGCCGCGGCCAGCGCGGCAACCCTGGCCGAACTTGCCGCGGCGATAGCGGCCGGCGATCTTATCGTTCCGATCCAGCGCACCTACCCGCTCGACGAGGTCCGTGCGGCGTTCACCGAACTTGAGGCCGGTCACGTCGCGGGGAAGATCGTCCTCGTCCCGTGATTGACCGGTCCATTCGATCAGACATGGGAGAGCGGCATGGGTGGAATCGTTTCGCCGTGGAATCGGGACATCGTTGATGAGTTCCGTGCCAACGGGGGAAATGTTGGAGGCAACTTCAGTGGGACGCCGGTGCTGCTCCTGCACACAGTCGGTGCGCGAAGCGGCAAGGAGCGGGTCAACCCGCTGATGTACCAGGATCTCGGCGGCTCGGTCGCGGTCTTTGCTACCCGGGGTGGAGCGCCCACCGACCCGGACTGGTATTACAACCTGGTCGCCAATCCAGGGGTCAGCGCGGAAATCGGCACCGGGACACATCATTTCCTCGCCCGAACGGCCACGGGCGCTGAGCGAGACCGCATCTGGACCAAACAGAAGAGCGACTACCCCGGTTTCGCACAGTATGAAGCTCAGACCGACCGGGTAATACCCGTCGTTATTCTCGAGCCTCGGTAGCACCTCGCTGACGATTGTGCGGCAGTCGCGCTTGACCTGTGGCCCGAACACTTGGGCAGTCGGCTCGCAGGTGCCAGCGACCAGGGGCTGACCACCAAGCAAGGTGCATCAAACTTGGCCCCGCACTTGTGGATACATCTGCGGACAGAGATCGGGTGGCAGGGGAGGCCAAAGGTGACGTTGCGCGCGGAGGGCCAGCTCGGGCCCGGCAGGCCGTCGGCACGACGGCGACTCCCATGACGTTCCCGCGGCCGACGTCCGGTGTCGTCGGCGGAAGTCCGGCAGCACCCGCGCACGCGAACCGGGATACCGCCCGACGGGTAGTACCGCTGTTCCGCCCGTACCGCGCTCGGGTGGCCGTGGTCGTGGCGCTGATCGTGGTCACCTCGTCGATCGGCGTCGTCAACCCGCTGCTGATCCAGGCGGTGTTCAACAAGGCCTTGTTCATCCCCGACGGGCCGAACATCCAACTGCTGGTCACCCTGGTCTCGATCATGGCCGTGATCCCGATTGTCAACGGCGCGATCGGCATCCTGCAGGTCTACGAGACCACCAAGGTCGGGCAGATGGTCATGCGCGATCTGCGCGACCGGCTGTACACGCACCTGCAGACGCTTCCACTTGCGTTCTTCACCACCACCAAAACCGGTGAGATTCAGTCCCGGCTTGCCAACGACGTGGGCGGCGTCCAGTCAGTGGTGACGACCACTGCGTCGACCATCCTGGCCAACGTCGTCATCTTCGCGTCCACCATCGTCGCGATGGTGATCCTTAGCTGGCAGCTGACCATTGTCGCGGTCATTACCGTGCCGGTGTTCTTCTGGCTGACCAAGATGGTCGGCGAGCGGCGACGGCAGGTGTCGCGCTCGACGCAGGAGTCATTGGCGGCGATGAGCGCCCTGTCCGAGGAGACCCTGTCGGTATCCGGGGTGCTGCTGGCGAAGGTGTTCGGCAACCAGGCGCGCAACGCCGCCCGCTACCACGAGGAGAATCAGCGCCTGTCCGACCTCGAAGTCCGCCAGCAGATGATCGGCCAAAGCTTCTTCGCGATCGTTCAGGCGTTCCTGTCGATCACCCCGGCTGCGGTTTACTTGGTCGCCGGCCTGCAGCTGGCCCATGGCGGGGGCGTCTCCGCGGGCACCATCGTCGCGTTCACCACGCTGCAGACCCGCCTGTACTTCC
>JAVHWG010000194.1:0-6599 GCA_032159965.1 Mycobacterium sp. | reverse complement strand
GCCAAACGCCATCTCGCGCAACGCCCCTCGGGGGATATCACCGATTCCGCCTGGCGCTACTCCCTGATGAACTGGGGTCACGACCCGACGAAGTCGTAGGTCACTTCAAGCCTGCGTCATCCCGGTCGAGATCGTCACGGGCCAGGCCCATCGGCGTCATCGCGGGAATATCACCGCCGGCGATCACCAGCCGTGTGATGGGCGTCAGCGCTGCGAACAACGTTTCGACCTCGTCGTCGTCGAGGACATCGAGCGGGGTCAACGCCAACCGGTCGGTGCGGGACTCGATGTGGTCTTTGAGTGCTTCACCCTCGGCGGTCATCGTCCCGTCGCTGTCGAGCAGGCCGCGTTCGGTCAACGCCGCGGAATGAGCGCGCCACGCTGCGTCGTCGTAGTCGCGTGCCCGCATCATGTACTCGCGCGGAACTTTTCCGCTCGCGGCCTGCAACACGTTGCACTCGCGACCCGTGATGCCCTCTGCGGAAAGCACCGCCACGTGGGCGTCACCCCGGTGCTCGCGCAGCAACGTCGCCGAATGCCACAAGGACGAGATTGTCTCGTCGGGCCACGGCAGCGCCAGGTTCGCGGCGAACAACGGACGCCCGTCGACGCCGGCGGATCTGGCCGCTCTCGCGACTAATTCTCCTGCGACTCTGACGTTCTCACTCTCGGTCACACCGTAGCGGCGCAGCGCGGCAGCCGCGGACTCGGTCCGTGCCCGCAACGCTGAACTCGGGTCGGTGACCTCCCACGCGCCCGTCAGCGACTTGGTGACGCGCTCGGGAGCGAAGTTGTAGAACACAGCAGTGACCACCTCCGGCGGCACCGTGCCGAGGGGGGCGGAGCGTGCAGCGAAGTAGCCCATCCAGAATCCGCGACAGCCGAGGCCGTCCAATGCCGCGCGGGCCTCGGGTGTGAAGTAGGTGACGGCGTGCACGGGTTCGAAGCGATGGAAAAATCGTCTTGCGAGTTCTGGTGTTCGGCTCACCTTCGAGAGTTAACCTCAGCGTGCATATCCGCATACGCACGGGTAAGGACAAGCATGCGACCGATCGTCGTCATGGGGGTGTCCGGGTCGGGGAAGTCGACGGTTGGTGCTGCGCTGGCGCAGCGTCTGCGTGTGCCGTTCGCAGACGCCGACGACTTCCATCCAGACGCCAACATCGCGAAGATGACCGCGGGTGAGGCGCTCAACGACGACGACCGGTATCCGTGGCTGGAGGCCATCGGGGAGTGGCTGGCGAAGCGCGCCGACAGCGGAGGCGTGATGAGCTGCTCGGCACTTAAGCGAAAGTATCGTGATCAGCTGAGAAAGCATTGTCCCACAACCGAATTCGTTCATCTGAGCGGATCGCCGGAGGTCATCGCCAAACGTCAGGCGAGTAGGCCGGGTCATTTCATGCCCGCTTCGCTCCTGGCGTCGCAGTTCGCCACCCTGGAGCCACTGCAGTCCGACGAGCACGGGCTGACGCTCGACGTCGACCACAACATCGACTCCATCGTCGCGAGTTATCTCGCACAGACAGGTGGGGAGGAGAAGTCATGACCACGGTGTTGCTGGCTGCGGAGGCGCACCCGCCCGTCGCGGCGGGATGGCAGCTGATTCTGGCCGCAGTGGTGGGCATCGCGTTGATCGTCTTGTTGGTGACTGTCGCCAAGGTGCACCCGTTCCTTGCGCTGATCTTCGGCTCGCTGACTGTCGGCAGTGTCGCCGGGGAGAACACCGCGACCGTCTTGAAGTCCTTCACCACCGGATTCGGTTCTACGGCCGCCGATGTCGGCATCCTGATCGCGCTCGGCGCCATGTTCGCCAAGCTCCTCGCAGATTCCGGCGGCGCCGACAAGATCGTCGACACGATCGTCGGTCGCGCCTCTCCGCAAGCGCTGCCGTGGGCGATGGCGCTTGTCGGGGCGATCATCGGTCTCCCGATGTTCTTCGAGATCGGGCTCGTGTTGTTGATGCCGGTCATCTACCTCGTGGCGCGCAGATCCCAGCAGTCGTTGATCACCGTGGGGATTCCGGCGCTCGCCGGTCTGTCGGCCATGCACGGCCTGGTGCCACCCCACCCCGGGCCACTGGCCGCGATCGCCAATTTGCACGCCGATCTCGGAATCACGCTCGCCCTCGGTGTCGCCGTGGCCATTCCGACGGTCGTCGTCGCCGGGCCGTTGTTCGGCAAGCTGGCCGGACGATGGGTCGCGGTGGGCGTTCCCGAGACTTTCGCCGAAGTCGAGCGGGACACGGAGCAAGGCGACGAACGGCGACAGCCGTCGTTCGGCATCACGCTGTTCTCCGTACTGCTGCCCGTGGTGCTGATGCTGGGCAAGGCGCTCGTCGACATCTTCGTCCCGGACAAGACCCAGCTGATCCGGGTCATCTTCGACGTCCTCGGAACACCGGTGCTTGCACTGCTGATCGCAGTGGTGGTGGCGATGTTCACGCTGGGCAAGGGCGCGGGGATGTCCCGGGGCGAGATCACCAAAACGGTCGAATCCGGCCTTCCGCCGATTGCGGGCATCATTCTGATCGTCGCCGCCGGGGGCGGGTTCAAGAACATCTTGATCGACACCGGAATCGGAACCATGCTCGCGGATTGGGCCACGAGGGCGCACGTGTCAGTGGTGTTGCTGGCATGGCTGATCGCGGTGCTGATCCGGCTGGCCACGGGTTCCGCAACGGTCGCCACGGTCACGGCATCGGGATTGATGTTCGAACTCGTCGGAGGAATGAGCAGCGGGCAGGTTGCACTCGTCGTGCTGGCCGTCGGTGCGGGTTCGTTGTTCTTCTCACACGTGAACGACGCCGGCTTCTGGTTGGTCAACCAGTATTTCGGAATGACGGTGGGTCAGACGATCAAGACGTGGTCGGTCATGGAGACCGTGCTGTCCGTCTTCGGACTGATCCTGGTGTTCTTGCTGAGTCTGGTGATCTGACGGTCGCCGATACCCGTCACGCCAGTTCTTTATTGAGGTGCTTCTGGGCCTTCTTGGCGGTCTTGTCGGCGCGCTTCTGCGTCTTCTTCGCCGCTTTCTTACCCTCTTTTCGCGCGGTGTCGGCCCAGTCGGCGCCGCGGTCGCGCGCCACCTCCGCGAGATCGGCACCGCGGTCACGTGCCACCTCGGCAAGCTCGGCGCCTCGGTCACGTGCCACCTCAGCCCAGTCCGCACCGCGTACCCGCGCGATTTCCGCCAAGTCCGCGCCGCGGTCGCGTGCCACCTCGGCCCATTCCGCACCACGTTCGCGGGCTACATCGAGCAGAGGCGAAACCCGCTCGCCCGCCACTTCGGCGAATTCCCGACCGCGCTCGGCGCCTATTTGTGCGCCGTGACTCACCTTCTCGCCGACTGTCTCCAGCAGACTGCCGCTGGAGGCCGCGGCGCCAGGAAGTGCTGCTGCGACGGCCTCGGATGCACGCCGGGCGGCCCGTCGTCCGCGCCAGCCGAGCGATGGCCTTCCTTCCGTGTCGACGGAAGCGATCACTAGGCCGCCGATCAAGCTCAAGTCGGTCATGAAGTCGCGCCGCTGTTGTGCCTTGCGCTCGGGGTCGGTTTCGGTCCAGAACAGATGTCCGCCAAGGCTGCCAGGCACCACGCTGAGCGCCAACGCTGCCGACGCAAACCTAGGCAACTTGCCGCTCGCCAGCAGCAGCCCGCCGCCGATCTGCACGCCGGCGGTCACCCGTGCCAGCGTGGCCGGGTCTTGGGCGACCTTTGCGGCGGCCGAATCCGGCAGCTTCTGTAGGCCTTCGGCCGTCGGGCGGGCTGTCTCGGCAGCCTGCTCGGGCCGCCTCAAGGCCTCGACGCCGTTGGAGATGAATACTGCGGACAGGAGAGGACGTGCGACTCTGCGAACCAGCATGCCCCCCGAATGCCCGGACAGTCCGGTTTGCAAACCCGCTCAATGTTGGTCGGCACTATTGTTGTCGTTTAATCGATAGACCACTGGAATCGCGATCCACAAGCCGCACATTGCAACCGCGGTGCAGGCGCCGGCGATCCAGCCCGCCTGCGATCCGACGACTGCGTAGAAGATGACGATCGTCACACCCACCAGCGCAAGGCCCAGAAGAGCAAGACCTGCGATGGCACACCAATGCGTCGACGACACCAGCGTCAGCAGTCGACGCTGGCGGAACAACACCCGGTGCATCACGACCGGTGCCACCAAGAGCAACGTCGCGCCCAGGGCAGAGGCGACAGTCGCCAGATAGACGAGCTTCACGGTCTCACTCAGCGAGTTGAACCGTTGTTGGAACGGCAATGTCAGCAGAAATCCTGTGACCAGCTGAGCTCCTGTCTGCGTGACGCGTAGTTCCTGCAGGAGGCTGTTCCAGTTGCGGTCGAGGCGTTCCGTTTCGGTCTCGTGGCGTACGCGAGCGTCCCAGTGTTGGTCGTGTTCGGGGTGATGGACGTCCACCCCCATGGATTACCCGTATCTCAGCAGGACAACGCCAGAAGGAAAGGACTTCGCGATGTCGAGAAGGCGCAGCCTGGGACCGGCGGTCGGAAAGAAAGGTCGGCCCCGTCCCTGGACCGCGGGATAGACGAACATGCGGTACTCGTCGACGATGCCGGCGGCGATCAGCGTGTGCGCAAGGCTGATGCTCCCGGTCACGACGATGTCTTTGCCGTCCTGTTTTTTCAGCGCTCCGACCGTCTGGACAGGGTCACCCCGCAGCACGGTCGAGTTGACCCAGGCCGGATCTTCGAGCGTGGACGAGACCACGTACTTGGCAACCGTGTTCAGGTAATGCGTTATGCCGGTGGGGTCGTCGTCCTGGACCGGCCAGTAGCTGCGGAAGTCCTCGAAGGTTTGCCTGCCCAGCACCAGAGCGTCGGATTCCTCGTCTTGACGATGGCTTTCTTCCAGCAACGCCTCGTCCTGCATCTGAGGGTCGAACCAGTCATCGAGCATCTCGACCGACCCGTCCAAGGTCATGTTCTGGGTGACGACGAGCTTGCGCACCTATACCTCCCTTTTCGGCTACAGGTACTGACTGCGCGAAGGCGGCGGACTCATCGGAGTCAAGGACGACCCTCGTGTCCTTCGTGGCCGGGAGTGCGGCGCTGTTCTTTCATCTGCGCTTCGTACACGTGGCGCGCGCCGCCCTGCAACTCGCCGCGAACTCTGCTTTCGTGCTCTCGGAACCTCGACCAGTAATTGTCGTCGAACTCCTCGACGACCTGGAATGTCCACCGCCCGTAGAGAACGTTCCTGCCGACGAGGTCCCTCTCGAGCCGGTCTGCTGCGTCGCCGTGTCCCGCTGCCCGCAGTTTGTCGCAGGCTTCACCGAGGGTGAGGTCGGCGCGGCCCATCAACTGGTGAAACGAGTAGAGCGCCCCCCTGGCCCGTTCCACCCACTCCAACGCCTCGGTGACCGCCCCGACGGCCTCGATGGTGGGGCGGTCAAGTTCGGTCACGGCGATCACTTACCCACTGAGTCCGAGTCGCGAACGCGTCGCGGAGCATCCCGGCGACGGGATGTGACCAAGGTCAAACCGCGAACGTGACCCAGATCATTGCCCTAGCTGCGGAAATGAGGGCACCCTTTGCTCTTCCGACCACCGGGATGTATTGGGGATCTTCGTGGACCAGCACCCAACTGAACTGAACTTCGCCTACGACCTGACACTCGACGAGGCGCGTCGGCGGGCTGCCGTGCTCGAAGCTGTCGGTGACGATTGGGACCCGATACAGGCGCTGGCCGACGAGGAACTGGCTCGGGCAATGCTCTACGCCGACTTCGACGACGAGCAGCAGCGCATCTACGACGAGTTGGTGCGCGCGGGTGTGCTGCCGGATCGGGCGGTGAACCGTGTTTCCGATTGATCCGCAGGCAGACAAGGGGCGGCGTGCGTGGCTGCCGTGCCCCAGATGTGACCACGGGGCGCGATGTGGGGAGTGCCTGAGCCCACGCAACTGCGCCGACCACTGGCAGTACCTATTGAGCAGCCAGGGCTGGCTGGCGCACCTACAGTGCCCGGGCTGCGGTCATGTGTGGACCGCGGATACGAGGTTTCGTTCCGCCGGGCGCTCGCGGGTGGCCTGACGGTCTCGATCAGGCGCCACGCCGTCCGGGAGGCGTTTTAATTGGCGGATGAAGCTGCAAGAGGCCCTTGACGCGATAACGACAAATGGTC
This sequence comes from Mycobacterium sp., assembly GCA_032159965.1. Taxonomy (GTDB): domain Bacteria; phylum Actinomycetota; class Actinomycetes; order Mycobacteriales; family Mycobacteriaceae; genus Mycobacterium. The sequence continues at coordinate 458 of JAVHWG010000194.1, read as the reverse complement.
AACCCGCTCGGGTGTACAGCCAGCCGTATGAAACCGCCGACGGCGCCACGATCATCGCGGTCTCGAAGGTCCGCGGCAAATTCGCCGGCGGCCAGGAGGTCGCCGTGCAGGCAAAGCCCGTCGGGCTGTTCATCATTCGCGGCGAGGACGTCAAGTGGGAGTCCGCCGTCGACGCCACGCCGATCGCGTTGCTCGGCGTCCTGACCGGGCTCATTGCGGCGACGCTGGGCACGGTGGCGATGGTCCGCCGACCACCCTGGCCCGACATCAGGATCGACGGCCAGTCTTCGGCGAGTCACACGCTGTCGCGGCTCGCGGGCCTCAGGACCCGTTCGTCGTAACCTGTCGCCTGACCCGTCGCCGAGCGTGAAGCCAGGGCGGATGTTGTCGGCGTGTCGCCGCCGACGTTTCACGCTCGCGAACACTGGTGTCCGGCGATTATGTATGCCACCATACAT
>JAVHWG010000188.1:0-4502 GCA_032159965.1 Mycobacterium sp. | reverse complement strand
GAACAAGACGGACCCCGTCAGCGTCAAGGTCGGGGCCGCCCACGATGACGAGGCCCCCTTCGACCTGCTGGTGTCTGCTGCAGGCGCTGACCCATCGTCGGTCAACTACGTCACCCACGAGGGCGGGGGCGACCAGATCACCGCGCTGCACGACGGCGGGATCGGCATCGCAATCGGCGGTGTCAGTGAGTTCATCAGTCAGTTGAAGGCGGGCGACCTCACGGCGCTCGGGGTGCTGGCCGAGAAGCGACTGCCCGGTCTGGACGCGCCTACCGCCAGGGAGCAGGGGCTCGACGTCACCCTGTCGAACTGGCGAGGCCTTTATGGCCCCCAGGCCATGCCGGGGTCGGCCGTCCAGTACTGGCAGAAGGCGCTCGGCCGAATGGTGGAATCGCCGACCTGGACGCAGATTGCGGAGCGGAATCAGTTCACCACTACCTTCATGACAGGGGACGAATTTCGGAGCTTCTTGACCACAACCCAGGCGGACGTCAAGGCTGCCCTGGACAAGGCGGGGCGTTGACCCACCAACGGTGCGGCCTGTGATTCCAAATCTCAAGAGCGCGATGCGGCTCGCCGGAATGCGTCCCGTGCCGCGGTGGCCCGCGCGCACATCTGTGGATCTGCGCGGGAAGCGGATTTTGTTGACGGGCGCGTCGTCCGGAATCGGCGCTGTCGCGGCGGAAAAGCTCGCCGCTAACGGGGCATCGGTGGTCATGGTCGCGCGCCGGGAGGCTCTGCTGAGCGACATCGCCGAGCGGATCGCCGCGTCCGGCGGGAGCGCAACCGCGGTCCGGGCTGACCTCGCCGACCTCGACCAGATCGATGAACTCGTGAAAGCGGTTGGCCCCATTGATATCTTGATCAATAATGCCGCCAGGTCTATCCGCAGACCGCTTGCCGAATCGCTGGAACGCTGGCATGACATCGAACGAGTCATGCAGCTCAACTACTATGCGCCACTGCGACTGATCCGTGGCCTGGCTCCCGGGATGATCGAACGTGGTGACGGGCACATCATCAATATCGCCACCTGGCGTGTACTGCCGGAGTCCTCGCCAATGTTCGCCGCCTACAACGCATCCAAAGCGGCGTTGAGTGCTGTCAGCCGTGTCATCGACACCGAATGGCGCCATTCGGGCGTGCATTCCACCACCGTGTACTACCCGTTGGTGTCGACGCCGATGATCGCCCCGAGTCGCGCGTATGACGGAGTGCCCGCACTCGGTGCCGACGAGGCGGCCGATTGGCTGGTGACGGCCGCGCGCACCAGACCGATCCGTATCGCGCCCCGCAAGGCGCTCGCCCTGCGCACTCGACATCGTCGCGCCCCGCGTGCTCAACAACATCCTGGAGCGCGAGACGAATCGGATGAACGTCAACGCCAACGCGATCCCGGTCGCTCGTCCCTGACAGGAGTCACATGGGCGAGGAGCAGCCGTCCTTCCCGCGAACCGGGTACCGGCCTGAGAACCTTGTTCTGGCAGCGGTTCTGATCACCGCGGCCTTCTTCTGCGTGGCGTTGGTGGCGACCTTTGCAAAGGTGTCGGGTCAGTACACGTCGACCGGCGTTCTTCTGCTGTTCCAGAACCTGATCTGCCTCTTGTTCATCGCGCCAGTGGCACTGCGCGGCGGATGGTCATCGCTGCGAACCGATAAGATCGGCCTGCACATCCTGCGTGCGCTCACGGGTACCGCGTGCTGGTACGCCCTGTTCTTCGCCATCACCCGGATACCGCTGGCCAACGCGACACTGTTGACCTACAGCGCGCCGCTCTGGATGCCTCTCGTCGCGTGGGTTGTCACCCGTCAGCGGGTGGCGAGCGTTACCTGGCTGGGCGCCGGTATCGGCTTCGCCGGAGTCGTCCTCGTCTTGCAGCCGCAGGCCCACAGCTTCAACATCGGTGAGATCTCCGCTCTGGCGGGTGCGTTATTCCTCGCCATCGCAATGATGTCGGTGCGCTGGCTGGGTGCGACCGAGCCGATCACCAGGGTCCTGTTCTACTACTTCCTACTGTCGACCCTGACGTCCGTTCCCATCGCGATGATCGACTGGCAACCCTTTTCTTCAGGCGCCCTGGGGTGGCTGGGCGGTCTGGGTCTGGCACAGCTGCTTTCGCAGGTCCTCATCGTGGTTGCCTACCGCTACGCGTCGGCGGAGAAGGTGGGGCCGTTCATCTACTCCGTCATCGTGTTCACCGCACTCATCGACTGGATCGTCTGGGACCATCGGCCCACGGCGATGATGTATCTGGGGATGGCGCTGGTCATCGGTGGCGGACTCGTGGCCGTTCGCGCCAAGCCGAGAGCGACGGTGCCCACCGATCGGGTCGATCGCACTGACAAGACGACACAAACTCAATAGTCGTCTGTAGAGCTGACCGCCATACCCCGGCGTGCGACTTCAAGCGTGCGATGCCGCCTCGTCGGCATTGCTGTTTGACTCGGTCTCCGGCTCGGCTGGCGCCGCGGTCTCCGATTCGCAGCTGCCGCCACCGGCGCAACCCGCGCAGCACGATGACCGCTGGACGACGGCCGCTGCGCCTGCGGCGAATGGCGTCAGCCGACCCGGGTCGCGGCTGAGACCGGCGCTCACTGCACTATTGCCGGCGGCCTGCTGCAACGCGAGCAACTGGGCTTCGACGGCCCGCTGTGCGGCCGGACGCGTAACGCCGGCGACCGGCGCGTCCTGGCGATCAGGGTCCTGGGAGTAGCGCCTCATCGGCGGCCTTCGTTGTGCAACGGGAGATCGGTCTGGCTCGAACGCTAGTGGAAACCGACACGCGGTCAACGGTTTTGCGGGCACAGGTGGTTGCCCCATCGGGCAACCGTGGTTGCGCCTGTGCCACCCGGGGTATAAACAGCCCAATAACGTGGAGCGGGCAAGAATCGAGGCTCGGCGTGGTGGGTTGGCTTAATCGGCTCCAGCAGCGTGTCCGATCGGTCGGATTCGTCGTCGCGGTGGTCTACAAATATGTCGACGACCAAGGTGGCTACCTTGCTGCCCTCATCACCTATTACGCGTTCGTGTCGCTGTTTCCACTGCTTCTGCTGTCGACGACGGTGCTAGGCGTCGTGCTGGTCGGTCACCCGCAGTTGCAGCACGAGATCCTGCATTCGGCGCTCAGTGAGTTCCCGGTGATCGGCGAGCAGCTGGGACAGCCCAGGCAGCTGTCCGGTGGGGTGACGGCGGTGGTCGTCGGTATCGCTGGTGCGCTCTACGGTGTTCTCGGCGTGGGCCAGGCCGTGCAGAACGCCATGGACACCGTGTGGGCGGTTCCACGGCATCGCCGACCCGATCCGGTGCGCTCCCGCGTGCGCAGCCTGCTGCTGCTGATCGTCCTCGGTTCCGCCGCGATCGCGGCTACCGTGATCTCCGCGATCGGGCGTGCGGCACAGTCCCTCGGCTGGTGGGGCTCCGCCGGCTGCCTGCTCGCTGCTGTCGCGATCAACATGGGCATCTGTCTGGTGGTGTTTCGGGTCAGCACCGCGCGCGCCCTGAGTTTCGCCCAGGTCTTGCCTGGCGCACTGGTGGCCGCGGTGATGTGGCAGCTTCTGCAGTGGTTCGGTGCGGGCTATGTAGCCCACACCGTGAGGACCGCGAGCGCCACCAACGGGGTCTTTGCATTGGTGCTAGGCCTTTTGGCGTTTTTGTTTCTGGTGTCCACCACGTTGGTGATGTGCGCGGAGATCAACGTGGTGCGAGTGGATCGGCTGTACCCGCGCGCACTGCTGACGATGTTCATCGACGACGCCGAGTTGACGGCAGCCGACCGGGAGACCTATGCGCGGCGAGCCAAAGCCGAGCAGGTCAAGACTTTCGAGCAAGTCGAGGTCAGTTTCGACGAGCCGGACCCGGCGACTGAGGAGGGACCCGCCCCGGCACGGCCTTAGCTGTCAAGGACGATTCGGTCGCCAGTTCGGCGGCAACAGATCAACGATGCAGTTCTGGTATTGGCCGTACGCATTGACGCATCCGCCTGTGTAACCCCCGCCGCCGACAGACCGAGTGCCGCAGTTCAGAGATGTCGAGCCGCCGGTGCTGGTTTGCGTACAAGGATCGGCGAGGTTGCGGGTCTCGGTTGCGTTCCCTGCGGCCAGCGCAACCCCGGAGGCGATGAAGATCGTCGCGGTGAATGCAACCGCGCGGAACGGAAGGATAGTCATCGCCCCTGATTCGAATTCGACATGGCCTCTGATTCGACCGAGTGTGTGTATTCAATGTAACCCTGTGAGTACGGCAGAATTCCCGTATCTCGGGTAAGAGCCGCAGGGTCAGGCCGGGCCGGACACCGTGCAAACGGTGTTGCACACCCGCGAGGACCCCGCCGGAAGAGGCCCATGTGTCTGCACGGCGACAGGGGTTTGCTCGGTTCCGTCGGAAGTCGGTGACGACGGCGGCACGGCCGGAAGGCTTGCCTGGACCAAGGCCGCCGTGAAGGTGGCTGCTTGGTCGACGAGTCCGGTGTCGGCGTAGGTGGTGTGGGCGTTGAAGTCGGTGC
>JAVHWG010000147.1:0-4287 GCA_032159965.1 Mycobacterium sp. | reverse complement strand
GACGGCATGATCAATTGGTGATTGAAGGCTGAGCAGCGCCGGTAGCTCGCCGGCGTGCCTAGTCGCTGTCGCCCGGGGCCGGTGCCCGCGGGCTGCGGCGATAGGCGGACACTGCGGGCTCGTCCGGCAGCCAGAAGCGCCACGGCCGATCGGCGGCCTGGCTCACCCCGACTCGCGGTCCGCTCGCGGCGATCGCGGCACGGCCCAGTCGAAGCCGGACGGGGCTCGCAGGATCGAAGAGGTCGGCGCCGTAATGCTCCATCGTGATGGCAAGCGCAGAGCAAAGATTTCCCGGTCCCCGCGCCAGCGCCCGATCGCGCACTGACGCTCCACGGCGAGCCCGGGCGACCTCGGCCCCGTCGTCGACGATCGCCGCGCGCAGCAGTACAGCAGCCGCGGTACCCTCCGGACCGCAGACCACGTTCGCGCAGACGTGAATGCCGTGGCTGCGATATGTGTACAGCCTGCCGGCGTGCCCGACCATCACCGCGTTGCGGGCATTCGGCCCGCGGAACGAATGCGATGCCGGATCGGGCCACGGCCCGTCGGGCGGCCCGCCGTACGCCTCGACCTCGACGATTGTGGCGGTGGCCGCCCCCGCGTAAAGACGTGCGCCGAGAAGACGGCGGGCTGCGGTCTCAGGATCGGCGATCAGCTTCTCGGCATTCATCGACCAAATTCTGCCTCCGCCGTTGACAGCCGCAGCCGCCGGGAGCACAATTCATCTCATGATGACTTCATCAAGTGGTGAATTACTACGACGTGGCGCCGAGACGGTCATCTCGATCGATCACCTGCGGGTCGTCCGCGGCAAGCGGGCCGCGATCCACGACCTGTCGGTGCAGATCGCCCGTGGCACCATCACCGGGCTGCTCGGCCCTTCCGGATGCGGAAAGACGACATTGATGCGCTCGATCGTCGGTACGCAGGTCATCACGGCGGGCAATGTGACGGTGCTTGGCGAGGACGCGGGTTCGAGGCCGCTCCGTGGGCGCGTCGCCTACATGCCGCAGGATCCCACGATCTACAACGACCTGCGAATCATCGACAACGTCCGGTATTTCGCGTCCCTGTACGGCATGGATGCGGATGCAGCCGACGCGGCCATCGACGCGGTGGGACTGCGGGATCACCGCACCGCGCAGTGCGGGAACCTGTCCGGCGGGCAGCGCACGCGGGCCTCGCTGGCGTGTGCGCTGGTGTGCCGACCGGACCTTCTCGTGTTGGACGAACCCACCGTCGGCCTCGACCCGGTACTACGGGCGGATCTCTGGGATCAGTTCCACGCGCTCGCCGACGCCGGTACCACTCTGGTCGTCTCCAGCCACGTGATGGACGAGGCCGACCACTGCGGCGACCTGCTTCTGATGCGCGAAGGCCACCTGGTCGCACACACCACACCGACGCAGCTACGAGAGGACACGGGATGTCAGTCACTGGAGGAAGCGTTTCTGTCGATCATCAGGCGCAGCACCGAGCGGCAGGCAGGGTAGGTCTGCGGGGATACACCGCCAGCACCACACGGATCCTGCGCCAACTGACGGCCGACCGTCGCAGCATCGCGATGATCGTGATGGTGCCGATCCTGATCATCACGTTGATGTACTTCATGTTTCAGAACGTGCCGACTCGTCCGGGTGTCCCATCGGGGTTCAACACCGCGTGCTTGGTGCTGCTCGGCCTCTTCCCCCTGTTCGTCATGTTCGTGATCACGGCGATCACCATGCAGCGCGAACGGGCCTCTGGCACGTTGGAGCGGATCCTCACGACGCCTCTGCGACAGCTGGACCTGCTGGCCGCCTACGGCACCGCATTCTCGATCGCCGCGACGGTGCAGGCGACGCTGGCCTGCACAGTAGCGTTCTGGCTGCTGGACTTCGACACAGCGGGAAGTCCTATCTGGGTGTTCGTCATCGCCGTCGCCAATGCGGTGCTCGGCGTCGGTCTCGGGCTGCTGTGCAGCGCGTTCGCCCGCACGGAGTTCCAGGCGGTGCAGTTCATCCCGCTCGTGATGGTGCCGCAGTTGCTGCTGGCCGGCATCATCGTTCCGCGGGCGGCGATGCCAGAATGGCTGCAATGGATTTCGAATGTCATGCCTGCGAGCTATGCACTCGAGGCACTACAGCAGGTCGGCGCTCACCCGGAGCTCACCGCAACGGCGGTCCGCGACATCGTGGTCGTCGTCGGTTGTGCGATCATCGCGCTGTGCCTGGCGGCGGCGACGCTGCGACGACGGACTCCGTGAGGTGACGGCCGAGACTGAACGACGACGTCCCGGCAGGCCGCCCGGGACGTCTGACACTCGAGAGCGAATCCTGGTGAGTGCTCGGGAGCTCTTCTCGCGCAACGGTATTGACAAGACTTCTATTCGTGCGGTGGCAGCCGACGCCGGCGTCGACCCAGCGCTCGTGCACCACTACTACGGCACCAAGCAACAACTGTTCGCGGCGGCAATCCACATCCCGATCGACCCGCAGGACATCCTTCGCCCACTGCGTGACACGCCCGTTGACGAACTGGGCTACACATTGCTCTCGGTGCTGGTGCCGCTGTGGGACTCCGATGTGGGCAAGGGTTTCATCGCGACAATCCGCTCGCTTCTGGCGGATTCGTCGGAAGTAAGCCTGGTCCGTTCATTCCTGCAAGAGGTGATCACCGTCGAAGTTGGTGCCCGCGTTGATCATCCGCCCGGTTCCGGGCGCCTCCGCGTCCAGTTCGTCGCATCGCAGTTGGTGGGCGTCGTGATGGCCCGCTACATCCTCGAACTCGACCCGTTCAAATCGTTGCCGGTCGAACAGATCGCGAAGACGATCGGACCGAACCTCCAGCGCTATCTCACCGGCGATCTGCCTGGTCTGCCTTCGCCATAAGTGCGGACAGTTCGTCCTCGGACACGTCGACGGCTTCGTCAATCAAGAGCACCGGAATGCCGTCCTCGATCCGGTAGACACGGCTCAGCCGCGGATTGACGAGCACGTCGTCGACGTAGACAAGCGGTCCGCGGTCCGCGGGACACACCAACAAGGTCAAAAGCTTGGCGTCAAGCATCGGCGCAATTAGCCGGCAGGCCCAACCCGGGTACCGGGCTGACCGCCGATCTGCCAACCGCCGCCGCCGATGTTGACGCCGCCGGGGCCCGCCGTGATCCCGCCCGGGGAGTTCGGGTCGTACTGATTGATGCCGAACCCGATCGGACCCTGCTTGCCGGCCGACTGCGCGATCTGGTTCTGCTTCATCCGCTGGGTCTGTCCGGCCACCGCATCCTTCAACGCGTTGATCAGCGGCGTCTGGTTTGGTCGGCGGGTCACTGCGTCCTGGACCGCTGCCATTTCGCCGTTGGTGAGGTTGTAGCCCGCCCCGCGGAGCCGCAACGACTGATTCAGCAGGCTGGGTATCTGCCCGGCGCCCTGTGCCGTGGTGAATTCGTTGGCGAGGTCATCGAGCACGTCGGCGTGCGCCGTCACCGGCGATGAGCCCAGTGTGAGCGCGACGGCAAGTCCGGTGCTGGCGAGTGCACCCACCACGGTGCGCTTCCAGCCCGTCATCGGACGTTCGTGCGTCATGCAGTCCTCCCACCTGTGTGCACGGCGGAAACGTGCCGCCAGCGGGAGCCTAACAGTGTGCCCCGCCCGCGGCAGCCCTCCCGGCGCTGTTGTTTCACGCCTGCATGAATTCGGCGCGCACCGGCGCGGTGAGGCGCTTGTACCGATTCGTCGCGGGGTCCAGATACCAGGCGTGCCGCCCGGCCTTCGGTATTCCGGCGTTGCGCAGCACACCGACTGTCGGACGGTACGACGCGCTCAGTGTCAACTCGGACACGACGTGCACGAAGTCGGGCCGGTCGTCGCCCAGATGCGCCATCGCCTCATTCAGATCGGCGGCCGAGATGGCCGCGCCTTCGCACATCGTGACCGCGGTGACCGCCGCTTGGCGCTCACCGGCATCCACGCCATACGTGACGGCCTGGTCGACGGCGGGCATCAGGCTGATCGCGTCGGTGATCGGCGCGTCGTACACCGCCCCGCGAGCCGTCCTGATCACCGATCCGCGGGTGCCCATCAGCCAGAAGTCGCCGTCGCTGTCCCGCCGGAACAGGTACTCGGTGGAGACCCAGCTGTCGCCAGGCGAGAACACACCACGCTTGACCGTCGCCTGGGGATCGACCGGCCCGCGCTGGCGGGCGAGCAGCACGCCCGCCTCGTCCGGCGCGGCGTGCAGCACGAACCCGCGATCGTCTTCCAGGATCAGATCGTCCTCGGCGTCGTACGCGGCGAGTTGGACTTCGCC
>JAVHWG010000137.1:0-10846 GCA_032159965.1 Mycobacterium sp. | reverse complement strand
GTGTGCCGATCGCAGTGAAGACGTACGCCGTCTGACCCGCCCGCGGGCCGGGTTTGGGGATCGACGCCGGGCCCGCCACGGAGATCGCGGTGGCGATCACGTTGCCGCCGTCGGCCAGGCAGGCGTTACCGATCGATGGGTACATGAACTCCTGCGTCGGCGGCGCGTCCGGACCCAACCCGCCAGTCGCCGGTGGTGCCGGAGTGGCCGGGGCGGTGCCCGGCGATTCCGGAGCGGGCGGCGCCGGGGGTGCGGCAGCCGGCGGTGCGGGAGGTGCCGCAGCGGATGCATCGACCGCGAGCGGTGTTGAGTCGGGCGCGGCACCTGGTGCCGGTGCGGGCGCTTCCCCGGGTGCCGGCCCGACGGCATTGGTGGGGTCGATTCCGGCCGGCAGATGTGATTCCTCTCCGGGTGCGACACCCGCCACGGGGAGGTGCGGCCAGATCCGCGGGGGATCATCTATTGACTGCTGAATCACTGGTGCGGACGGAGTCGCCGGATTAGCCTGCGTCGGGTCCGGTTTCGGCGGTGTCAGCGCTGGGGGCAACAACTGGCCGAGATCGCCCGGCAGGTTGACGTTGTGGGGCGCCGGCGTTTGGACGAACTCGTTCACCGAGGACGCGACGTGCCTCGAATCAGGGGGAACGGAGGAATTGCCTGCGAACGCAGAGGCGGCCGCCGCCAGCAGCGACACCGCATTCTGCGGATTGCCTGCCGCCTGCTGAAGCACCGGGCTCAGCTGCTCCATCGCCGGAAGGCCGGGTGCTTGCGCGGCATCGATCGGCATCGGCTGTGCGGGCGGGTCGGCCGAAGCGGTCCCTGCCCCGGCGAGTCCCGCCGCGCAGGTGACCACCAGTGCTGCACCGCCCGCGACCAGTTTGTGGGCTCGTGACACGCGCGGGTCCCTCTTTTCAGCAGGCATGTTTCCGAACGTAGCCCGGTACTGGAGTGACTCAAGTGACACGAGTGTGGTTTATGCGACCGTTATCGAGGTGAGTGCCGTTGGTGACCGTCTAGCGTCCGTATCGAGATCGCTAGAGTCGGGCGGATCGAGACCGTGAGTAGTGCCCCAAGCCGTGCACGGGACCGGCTTGCGGTCCTGGGCATGCTCGTTCTGGTTCTGAGCGTGGGCGCACGGCTGGCGTGGACGTACCTCTCGCCCTACGGATCAGAATTCGTCGACCTGCACGTCTACGTCGGCGGCGCGGCCACGATCGGTACGGGCCAGTCGTTGTACGACTACGTCTACTCGTATCGAACCGCGGACTTTCCGCTGCCGTTCGTCTACCCACCCTTCGCCGCCCTGGCGTTCTACCCGCTGCATTTCCTTCCGTTCGGTTTGGTCGGATTGCTGTGGCAGCTTGCAATTTTCGCGGCGCTCTATGCATCGGTGCGGGTGAGTCAGGCGTTGATGGCGCCGATTGCCGGCCCCGGCGCCCCCTCGACTGCGCTGCTGTGGACCGCGGTCGGCGTCTGGATCGAGCCGGTGAGGGCGAACCTCGACTTCGGCCAGATCAACGTGATGTTGATGCTCGCTATCCTGTGCGCTGCCCAGAGCAGCCGATGGTGGTGGTCGGGAATCCTGGTCGGCGTCGCTGCCGGCATCAAGATGACGCCGGCGGTCAGCGGGCTGTACTTCGTCGGTATGCGGCGGTGGGCGACTGTCGTGTGCTCGGCCGTGGTTTTCGCCGGCACGGTGGCGTTGTCGGCCGTGGTGCTGGGCGAGGGGGTCCGGTACTACTTCACCAGGCTGATCGGTGCGGCGGGCCGGACTTTTCCCATCGGCTCGGCCACCAACCAATCGTGGTATGGCTGCGTCTCCCGCATTCTCGGCCACGACGCCGGCTTCGCGTGGCCCGTGATCGCAGGCGTGGTCGCATCGGCGATGATTGCCGTACTGGCATGGCGCGCAACCGATCCACGCGACCGCCTGGGCCGGCTCGTGATCGTGATGGTGTTCGGGCTACTCGTCTCGCCCGTCAGTTGGACGCATCACTGGGTGTGGCTGTTACCGATGACGATGTGGCTGGTCCACGGGGCCGCGCGGGAGTGGCCGGCGGCAAGGATCGTCGGGTGGGGCTGGCTGGTCATGATCGTCGTCGGTCCGCCCTGGCTGCTGGCACTCGTGCAGCACAGCCAATGGCAGATCAGCCGCCCGTGGTATCTCGCGTGGGCGGCGCTGGCCTATGTCGCCGCCGCTGTCGCGACCATGGGGTGGGTCGCGGTTACTGGGCGACGATCCCGTCGATCTCCTTCGCCAGCGCGAAGTCCTTCTCCGTAATCCCGCCTTCAGAATGCGTAGACAGAACGAAAGTCACTGTGCGCCAACGAATATCAATATCCGGATGGTGGTCAGCGGCTTCGGCGCGATCCGCTACCCGGCGCACCGCCTCGATGCCGTCGAGGAAGGCTGGGAACTTCACGGACCGCCGTAGCGATGTGTCGACACGTTCCCAATCGGTTAGCTCGGAGAGTGCGGCGTCGACGTCGTCATCGGAGAGCACGGCCATAGGGTCCACGGTACCCGGCGGCCGGCCGGCCGAGTTTCCTCTCAGTTTGACTGAAAGCCTCCAGGTACGATCCGGACATGCCGCTGGCGGTTGGTCAGACTTTCGCCGACTACACCATTGTGCGGCTTCTGGGGGCCGGCGGGATGGGCGAGGTCTACCTCGCCAAGCATCCCCGATTGCCGCGCAAGGATGCGTTGAAGTTGTTGGGCGGCAATGTGTCAGCTGACCGAAGCTTCCGGGAGCGGTTTCTCCGGGAGGCCGACCTCACGTCGACGCTGGATCACCCCAACATCGTGGGGGTGCACGACCGCGGCGAATACCACGGGCAACTGTGGATCTCGATGGACTTCATCGACGGCGCAGACGCGGGCGAGCTGCTGGCCCAACGGTATCCGGCCGGCATGCCCAAGGATCTGGTGGCCGAGATCGTCACCGCTGTCGCCTCGGCCCTGGACTACGCGCACAGGAAGGGCCTGCTGCACCGCGACGTCAAACCCGCCAACATTCTTCTCGCCGAGGTCGACGACCCGGAGGAGCGGCGAATCCTGTTGACGGACTTCGGCATTGCCCGCACCTTAGACGAAGTCAGTGGGCTGACGGGCACGAACATGACGGTGGGAACCGTCGGGTACACCGCACCCGAACAGTTGATGGGGTTGGCCGTCGACGGCCGTGCCGATCAGTACGCCCTGGCCGCCACCGCCTATCACCTGTTCACGGGATTCCCACTGTTTCCGGCGACCAACGCGGCCGTTCTGATCAACCATCACCTCAACACGCAACCGCCGGCGTTGGGCACGACGAGGCCCGGGCTGTCCGCGCTCGACCGCGTGCTGGCGGCCGCGTTGACCAAGGACCCCGCCTATCGATTCGCGAGCTGCGGCGAGTTCGCCCGTACCTTGGCCGCACAGGTGCCCAAGCAGCCCAATCCCTACATGCACGCATCGACGACCACGCGCGACGTCGACAACTACGTCATGCCCGCGGTACCCCCCGCTTCGGGGGGAGGGCACCTCCCACCTCCGCTTCCGCCGGCGCCGTACCTGAACGTCAGCGCTCCGCCGGGGCCGCCGGTCTGGAACCGGCCGGGATGGCAGGCGCCGCCGACCCGGCGTGGCCGCGGTGTGCCACCGGCGGTGCAGTGGGCCATCGGCATCGTCGCAATACTGGCGATAATCGGCTCGGCATGGTTCGTCGTGAGTCGGTACACCGCCGGCTCGTCGGACAAGGCGGGGACCACGGACGTGACGACGACCGAAAGCACCTTTGAAACAACCACTGACACAACGACTTCAACACGTACTACCACTCCGCGGCGGCTCGTCACCGTGACGGTCGTCGACACATGCGACGAGGGCGGCTCATGCGGCGTACGGCAGCGTTCTGCGCCCCGCAAAACTGCGCCGAATCTGGTCCCGGATCTTCTGACCGACGGAACGTCGGTGGCAGCGGTCTGCCGGACGACCGGTGATGTGATGTCCAGCGAGGGCCACGGCTCGAGCAGCGTCTGGTACCGCCTCAAGAACGGCGCGTACGTGAACGTCGTGTACTTCAATCTGGAAGGGACTGACGACCCCCCGTCATGCTGACAGCAACAAGCTACGGGCGGGCGAGGCGGCGCGCGGTCGCGGTCCTGCTGACCCTCGCTGCATCCGCCGCCGCGTTCGGCTGCCGCGGACCTGCGCCGGACACTTCGGCAACGCCGTCATCGACCACATCGGTTGCCTCCCCGACGACCACCCCGCCACCCAGGAAGGCAACGGACGCCGACGACTGGCAAGTGGTCGGCATGTCGGTGCAAGAGCGACCGATCCGCGCGCGGACCTACGGCCACGGGCCGCGGCGCGTGCTGTTCATCGGAGGCATCCACGGCGACGAGGCGGAAGGTGCGTACACGACCGACCAGCTGCCTGCCGCATTCACCGACGCCGGGCTCGCGGACGCAGTCACCCTGACGATCATCGAGGACGCCAATCCCGACGGACGGGCGGCGCACACCCGCACCAACGCCAACGGGGTGGATGTCAACCGGAACTTCCCGGCGAGGAACTTCGATTCGGCCAACGGAATGCCCTTGAGCGAACCGGAGTCCCGTGCGGTGAAGGAGACCGTCGACCGCATCAACCCGGCCCTGGTCATGGTCGCCCACTCGTGGGCGGGGCGGCAGTTCATCAACTTCGACGGACCCGCACGAGAGCTCGCCGACCGGTTCTCCCAAGCCAGTGGGTTGCCCGTCGAGGAGTCGAGTTCATTTGCCGTCACTCCCGGTTCGCTCGGGTCCTACTTCGGCCGCGACCGGGGCATTGCAGTCCTCACCATCGAGGTGCTGAAGGGCTCGGACCCAATCGCGGTGTGGGACAAGCTCCGTCCCGCGGTGCTCCAGGCGATCACAGGCTGAGCATCGGCGGGTATACCGTCGGGCCATGCCCAGCCAGGATCCCCCGAGGCAAGTCGTCGTCGCCGGCGCATTGATCGTCTCGGGCAGAGTTCTGGTGGCGCAGCGTGCCCGCCCGCCAGAGCTGGCAGGCCTGTGGGAGCTCCCCGGCGGCAAGGTGGGTCCGGGTGAGACCGATGCGGTGGCACTGGCGCGCGAACTCGCCGAGGAGCTCGGCATCGACGTGACCGTGGGATCGAGATTGGGCGAGGAGGTCGCGCTATCCCCCGCCATGACGCTGCGGGCGTATTTCGTCACGCAGACGTGCCGACGAGACCCCCGGCCCCACGATCACCGCGGGCTGCGCTGGGCGGCGCCCGGCGAACTCGGGCAGTTGGACTGGGTGCCCGCGGACCGGGCCTGGCTGCCGGAACTCGTGCGCATGCTCGTCGGCAACGCCCACCGCCACGAAACTCCGTAGCCGTTGACCGTGATGGGGGCCACAACGTCCCGAGAACGTCCGGGAAGGTCCTGCATCTGTTTGGCCCCCTGACCGCTCGTTTTCACTATCAAGCCTCTGCACTGCGACAATTTGCGCCGTGAGCTTCCGGAACGTCGCGATCGTCGCGCACGTCGACCATGGCAAGACGACCCTGGTCGACGCAATGCTGCGGCAGTCCGGCGCATTGACCCACCGCGGTGACGACACCAAAGAGCGGATCATGGACAGCGGCGACCTGGAGCGTGAGAAGGGCATCACGATCCTCGCCAAAAACACCGCGGTGCACCGGCACAACCCCGATGGCACCGTGACCGTGATCAACGTGATCGACACCCCCGGGCATGCCGACTTCGGTGGCGAGGTGGAACGCGGACTGTCGATGGTGGACGGGGTGCTACTACTGGTCGACGCGTCAGAAGGCCCATTGCCGCAGACCCGGTTCGTGCTGCGCAAGGCGCTGACCGCGCACCTGCCGGTGATCCTCGTCGTCAACAAGACGGACCGCCCGGACGCCCGCATCAACGCGGTCGTCGAGGAGAGCCACGACCTGCTGCTCGACGTCGCATCGGATCTCGACGACTCGGCCGCCGCGGCCGCCGAACACGCGCTGGGCCTGCCGACTCTGTACGCGTCCGGCCGTGTGGGCGTGGCCAGCACGACCGCCCCGCCCGATGGTCAGGCGCCCGACGGCACCAACCTCGACCCGCTGTTCGACGTCCTGCTCGAACACATCCCGGCGCCGAGCGGCGACCCCGACGCACCGTTGCAGGCGCTGGTCGCCAACCTCGACGCGTCGGCGTTCCTGGGCCGGCTGGCACTGATCAGGATCTACAACGGCCGCCTCAAGAAAGGCCAGCAGGTGGCATGGATGCGGCAGGTCGACGGCGCACCGGTGATCACCAATGCAAAGATCACCGAGCTGCTGGCCACCGAGGGCGTCGAACGCACCCCGACCAACGAAGCGGTTGCCGGCGATATCGTCGCCGTCGCCGGGCTGCCCGACATCATGATCGGCGACACCCTCGCCGACCCCGACCACGCGCACGCACTGCCGCGAATCACCGTCGACGAGCCCGCGATCTCAGTGACCATCGGCACCAACACATCGCCATTGGCCGGCAAGGTCTCCGGACACAAGCTCACAGCCCGGATGGTCCGCGCGCGCCTGGACTCCGAGCTCGTCGGCAACGTGTCGATCCGGGTGGTCGACATCGGCAGGCCCGACGCGTGGGAGGTCCAGGGCAGGGGCGAGCTTGCGCTCGCGGTGCTGGTGGAACAGATGCGGCGGGAAGGTTTCGAGCTGACCGTCGGCAAGCCGCAGGTTGTCACCAAGACGATCGACGGCCGGGTCCACGAGCCGTACGAGGCCCTCACAATCGACTGCCCCGACGAATTCGTCGGCGCGATCACCCAGCTGATGGCCGCGCGCAAAGGCCGCATGGAGGAGATGGCCAACCATGCGGCTGGCTGGGTCCGGATGGACTTCATCGTGCCCAGCCGCGGGCTGATCGGCTTCCGCACCGACTTCCTGACCGAAACCCGCGGCACGGGAATCGCCAACGCGGTGTTCGACGGTTATCGCCCATGGGCGGGGGAGATCCGTGCCCGGCACAGCGGCTCGCTGGTGTCGGACCGGACCGGAACCATCACCCCGTTCGCGCTGACCCAACTCTCCGACCGAGGACAGTTCTTCGTCGACCCGGGCGAGGACACCTACGAGGGACAGGTCGTCGGCATCAATCCACGGGCCGAGGATCTCGATGTCAACGTCACGCGGGAGAAGAAGCTGACGAACATGCGCAGCTCCACCGCGGACGTTTTCGAGACGCTCGCCAAGCCGCTGGAGCTGGACCTGGAGAAGGCGATGGAGTTCTGCGCCGTCGACGAGTGCGTGGAAGTGACCCCGGAGGCGATCCGGGTGCGCAAGGTCGAGCTCAACGCGACATTGCGTGCCCGCAGCCGGTCCCGCGCCAAGGCCGATCGCGGATAGCAAACGTCGGGTGGCCGTTACCCTGATGGGCGTGCCGACACGCCGCGCGACTGTCTTGGTGCGAGCCGGCCGTCGTCGGCACGTACGGGCAGCCGCGCTGGCCGGCGTCGTCGCCCTGCTGTCGTCGTGCACCGTGAGCCCCCCACCGGCTCCGCAAAGCACCGACACATCGCAGAACCCGCCGGCCCCGCCGCCCCGCGCGTACCAGATCATCATGGGCATCGACTCGATCGGCGCCGGATTCAACCCGCATCTGCTGTCCGACCAATCGCCCGTCAACGCAGCGGTGGCGGCATTGGTGCTGCCCAGCGCATTCCGTCCGGTGCCCGACCCGTCGACGCCCACCGGCTCGCGCTGGGAAATGGACGGCACACTGCTGGTGTCCGCGGAGGTGACCAGCACCAATCCGTTCACCGTGACCTACAAGATCCGGCCGGAAGCCTCGTGGACCGACAACGCGCCGATCGGCGCCGACGACTTCTGGTACCTGTGGCGCCAGATGGTCACCCAGCCCGGCGTCGTCGATCCCGCCGGCTACAACCTGATATCCGGCGTGCAATCCATCGAAGGCGGCAAACAGGCGGTGGTGACGTTCTCGTCGGCGTATCCGGCATGGCGCGAGTTGTTCGCTGACATCCTGCCCGCGCACATCGTCAAGGACGCCCCGGGCGGCTTCTCCGCCGGCCTGGCACGGGTGATGCCGGTGACGGGCGGACAGTTCCGTGTCGACAACATCGACCCGCAGCGCGACGAGATCCTGCTGGCGCGCAACGACCGGTACTGGGCGGTGCCCGCGCTGCCCGACCACATCCTGATGCGGCGGGCGGGTGCGCCCGCGGCGCTGGCCGACTCGATGCGCAACGGCGATACCCAGGTCGCCCAAGTTCACGGCGGAGCGGCCGCGTTCGCCCAGCTGTCGGCGATCCCCGACGTCCGCACAGCGCGGATCATGACGCCGCGGACCATGCAGCTGTCCTTGCGGGCAATCCAGCCCCAGCTCGCGGACGTGCGGGTTCGCAAGGCGATCCTCGGCCTGCTGGACGTGGACCTACTGGCGGCCGTCGGCGCAGGCAGCGACAACACCGTCACCCTCGCGCAGGCCCAAGTGCGTTCCCCCTCGGATCCCGGCTACGTGCCCACGGCGCCGCCGGCGATGGCCAAGGACGCCGCGCTCGCGCTGCTCACCCAGGCGGGTTACGTCGTCGACACGAGCACCACCGAGCCGCCGGCCCCCGCGCCGCCATCCGGCAGCACAGCACCCACACCTCCGGAGTCCACCCGCGGCCGGGTCAGCAAAGACGGCGTCGCGTTGTCCCTCGTGATCGGTGTCGCCGCCAACGACCCGACCGCGGTCGCGGTGGCCAACACCGCGGCGGACCAACTGCGCAACGCCGGGATCTCGGCATCAGTGCAGGGCCTCGACCCGGTCGTGCTCTTCGGGGACGCCGTACCCAACAACCGGGTGGACGCCGTGGTCGGATGGCATCGGGCCGGCGGCGATCTGGCCACCGAGATGGCGTCCCGTTTCGGCTGTGACGGCTTGCAGACGGGCTCGGCGCCCCCGTCCACGTCACCTACGCCCACGCCGGTCGTCCCGACATCGGGTCCCGGGACGCCGGTCCAGGTGCCGAGCAACGTCACCGGGGTCTGCGACCCGGCGATCCAGCCGCGCATCGACGCCGCGCTGCAGGGCCACGTGCCGATCGCCGAGGTGATCGACGCCGTCGAGCCGACGCTGTGGGACGTTTCCACGGTGCTGCCGATCCTGCAGGACACCACGATCGTCGCGGCGGGCCCGCACGTCGACAACGTGAATCTGTCCGGACCGGTGCCCGTGGGGATCGTCGCCGACGCGGGCCGCTGGGTGAAGACACCGCAATGACGCCCGGCCGATGCCGATGACCGAGACCCCCCGACTGCTGTTCGTCCACGCACACCCCGACGACGAGTCCTTGAGCACCGGCGCGACCATCGCGTACTACGCCGACCGCGGAGCCGACGTGCGTGTGGTCACCTGCACCCTCGGCGAGGAAGGTGAGGTCATCGGCGACACCTATGCGCTGCTGGCGGTGGATCACGCCGACCAACTCGGCGGATACCGGATTTCGGAACTGAGCAGGGCGCTGGCGATTCTCGGCGCCGGCGAGCCGAGATTTCTCGGCGGCCCAGGCCGGTGGCGCGATTCGGGGATGGACGGCACCCCGCCCGGGCGCCACCCGCGCTTCGCCGACGCAGGCGATGCCGCCGTAGTCCAGCTGACCGAAATCATCGACGACTTCCGCCCGCACGTCGTGGTCACATACGACCCGGGCGGCGGTTACGGCCATCCGGACCATCGCCAGGCCAACGCGGTCACCACCGCAGCGATCGCGGCGTCCGGCTGGGACGTGCCGAAGTTCTACTGGGCGGTGTTATCCAATACGGGCATCGCAGAGGCTCTTTCGTCTCCGGTTGACGTGCCCGAAGGATGGGTCAGACCCCAACCCGACGATATCGACTTCGGCTTTCCTGACGAAGACATCGATGCCGTCGTCGACGCCTCCGGCTTCGTCGCCGTGAAGGCAGCCGCGCTGGCTGCGCACGCCACCCAGGTCCTCGTCTCGCCGGACGGGCGGACGTGTGCGCTGTCCAACAACATCGCGCTGCCGATCGTGGGCCAGGAGCATTACGTACTGGCGTCGGGCACGGCGGGACCTCGTGGCGAGCGCGGGTGGGAAACCGACTTGCTCGCCGGTCTGGAACTTGCTTAGCCGATCGCGTTATCGTGCACGTAAGCGTCGACCACGCCGCGCCATATGAGAGGGGACATCCATGGACCCGGACAACGATCCGCAGATCGAGTACTGGCAGTGGCACGCCGATAGCTTCCAGTGGGTGGTGGGCTCGTTGGTGAGTGTGCTCGACAGCATCCCGACCTGACCGATACGTCCGAGGGCGCCGCCAGGGCGGCGGACTCCGTGCTGCGCGTCGTCATATTCGTGCTGCTGGCCGTGGACGGCCTGATCTCCGCGGTGCTGGGCGCATTCTTCGTCCAGCTTCAGCTCGGCCCGGTGCCGTTTCCCGTCAGTGCAGTGCTCAGTGGGCTGTTGAACGGGCTGCTTGTCTGGGTGGGATTGCAGTGGACCACGTCCGCCCGGTGGGCGGCGACGGCGCTGTGGACGTGGTTGCTGACCGTCGTGACGATGTCGTTCTGGGGCGCCGGCGGGATTCTGGCGACGACGTTCGGCGGCTTCTTCGACGACGCCCTGTTCGGTGGCCCGGGGTTCGATCAGTTCAGTCCGCTGGTGCTGCTGGTGCTGGGAGTGCTGCCGGCGGCATACGTGCTGGCGCGGCGATGAGCGCTTGCGACGGCAAGAGCGGCGGCCAACCGGCGAGCTCCGAGGTCTACGCTGACACGCATGGCAGCGCGCCGAGGTTTCACATGCTGAGACACATCGGATGATTCCGGATTCTGTGGGAGTTACACGAGC
>JAVHWG010000086.1:0-4871 GCA_032159965.1 Mycobacterium sp. | reverse complement strand
TGGCCCGCCCCTTCTGCATACCGGTTCGTCAGCCCGGCAGGTCGACTCCGTCGGGCGCGAACGACTTCACGTGCGCGATCGCGGAATTCATCGCGGTTTGCATGAGTCGCGGGTCATGGGCCGTCTGCGACAGCAGGTAGCCACCTTCCACCGCGGCGAGGAGGCCCGTGGCCAGGCCCGGCGCATCGATGTCAGTTTTCAGCACACCGCCATCGCGCATCCGCTCCAGCGCCGCGGCCAGCATCGCCCGCCACTCCGCGAAGTGTTCGGCAAGTGAGACGCGCGCCTTGTCGTCGTTGTCGGACAGTTCCGCCGCCAACGACCCGAGTTCGCATCCCCAGAGTCCCCTGCGCAGGGTGCAGCGCTGAACCATGGCGTCGCGCCAGTGGTACAGCCCGCGAAACGAATCCACCTTCTCCAAGCGCACCCGTTGCCACGTCAGGATTTCGTCGGCGCGCAGCGTGATGACGTCGTACACCAGTTCCGTCTTGTCGCTGAAGTGTTGGTAGAACTGCGACTTGCTCGTTGCACTGGCGGCCAACACTTCGTCGATGGTCGTTGCCGCGACACCTCGCACGTGCATGAGCTCTGCTGCGGCCAGCACGATTCGATTGCGGGTGGCAGCGCCGCGCGAAGTCAGTTTCGGCCGCGACGCGCCATGGGATGGCGCCGGCATCGTTTGACTCTACCGCCTCGGTTGGACGCTGTAGTCCAGATGGTCCGGCATGCCGCGTCTGGTTCGAGTGGGTCAAGTGCGCTTAATCTGGCCTCGGCTGATCGGAGGACGCATGGTCACACCACCTCCGCCTGCACCGGCGGGCCGTGGACTGCGCGCCATGATCGAACTGCGCGCGGCGCCGCGCCGCTGGCCACAGGCCTTGCGAGCCGCCGCGTGCATGGGCGTCCCCGTGCTCATCGGTTGGTTGGCGGGTGACTTGGGCGCGGGATTGATGGCCACGTTGGGTGGCTTTACCGCGTTGTACGGGAGCGGCCGTCCGTATCTCAACCGGGCAACACTGCTCGCCGTGGTCGCCATATCGCTGAGTACAGCTGTGGGCCTTGGCATCTGGGCGGCGACGTACACCTGGCTCGGCGTACTCACCGTCGCAGCGATCGCCACCGTTGCCACACTGCTGTGCAATGCCCTCGAGGTGGGGCCACCCGGGGCGTATCAGTTCGCGCTCGTCTGCGCCGCGGGTACCGGACTGCACGCCAGCCATCAGGATCCCGCGCGGGCGGCATTGCTGGTGCTGGCGGGGGGCGCCTTCGCCTGGACGATGCACATGGTCGGCGTGCTCTTCGGACCGCGAGCGCCAGAGCAGTCTGCCGTGGCTGCGGGCGGCGCAGCGGTCGCAGACTACGTCGACGCCATCGGGACCAGCGGCGAAGAGGCGGCCAGGCATCGGGCGGCAGAGGCGATGCACGACGCGTGGAAGGACCTGATCAGCCGCCAGCCGAGACACCTCACGGCGAGCGCCACCATTCGCCGCCTGCGGGCGACTGCCCGCGAGCTACACGTCATCTTCGCCGATGCGATGACCTCGGCCAGCGCCGCGGCGGACCCGGACCCGAGCGCCGCCGCCAGGGCACGGGCGTTGGCTGGACAGGTCGCTCGCCGGACGGGCCCCGACACCACGCAGACGATGGACCAGTTCCCGCTCGGAAGGCCAGGGGCGTGGGCCCTGATCAAACTCAATGCGCAACGGCATTCGAGATCGTCGCTCGTCGTGATGCGCGTGGCCATCGCGACCGTCGTCGCCGGCGGGTTGGCCGGGCTGCTCGGCCTTGACCACGCCTACTGGGCCATGTCGGCGGCGGTGTTGGTCCTGCATCAGGGCCTGGACCGTCGACGGACGACTCAACGCGCCATGGAACGCTTGATCGGCACCTGGGTCGGACTACTCCTCGCCGCGGCCGTGATCGCGACACAACCACACGCGATCTGGTTGGCGGCGGCCATCATGCTGCTCGACTTCTTCGTCGGACTCACCGTGGTACGCAATTACGCGCTGGCCGTCGTCTTCATCACCGCCGTGGCACTGGTGATCTCGACCGGCGCCCACGGAACCGCTGACCTCGGCGCCTTGCTGCTGGCTCGCGGAATCGATACGGCGGTCGGCTGCGGGGTCGCCCTTGCAGTATTCCTCCTGTTGGTTCCCGCCAGTGTGACGACGTGGCTTCCCACGGCCCTGGCCGACACGCTCGATGCGGTCGCGACGACGGCGAGTTACCTGGCATCGCCGTCGATCACCACGCCGGACGCCAAGGCCGCTCGCCGCGACTTACAACGCAGTGCCATGCGTCTGAAGCAGGTGTACGAGACGTCGGTGAACGGCTCGAAGAACCAGCGTCGCCACGCCGAGTACATCTGGCCCGCCATCGCCGCGACGGAACGGTTGGCCTACCGGACGGTCGCCGAGTGCTGGCGAGCGGAGCAGGTCGCCCAAGGTTTCGGCGCTGACACCACCGAACGCACTGCCCACTACGCCGACGTGCACGTCGCGGTGCGCGCAGCCGCAGACGCGATGCGGGCCGGCGAGAATCCACCGCGCATCACACTCGAACCTGGTCCTCTCGTGGACGAACTTCGCGGCGTACGCGATGCATTGCCTCGCGACCTGACATGACCTGACGGCAACAGCGCGCTCGCGCCCGATCGCTGATGAGAATCACAGCCGCCGCACCACGCGGTCTCACCATCGACGCGTTGACTGACGGCATGACCGCCATCGAGGCCCAGCACGCCACGCGACCACACGATTGGGGCGCGTCACCACCATCGTGGACGGACGCGGTTCATCGGGGCCCGGGTCGCGGACCCGCGGCGGCCTCCGGAATTCGTTGACGCGCCGCCCGACGAACGCGTGCGATATCTACGCCTCGCGTGACGGCGTTGGAGCTGCAGTCGTGCGCTTCGCCCGGACGGCTACCAAGCCGCCACCGATGACGAGTGCCATGCCGAGATAGGTGAAGAGCGTCGGCCGGTGGCCCCAGACGATCCAGTCGATGACGGCGGTGAACACGATCACCGAGTAGATGAACGGACCGACCTTCTCCGCAGAGGCATAGCGGTACGCCACCACGATGAGGATCTGTGAGAACAACTGCGCAAACCCCAGCGCGATCAACCACACCCAAGCGGCCGCCGGAATGGGGCGCCAGTCGAACACGGCGATGGGGACGGACATCAAGGTCGAGAGCAGGAAGTAGTAGAACAGCACCCTGAGAATGGGCTCGGTTGCCCCCAACCAGCGGACCGACATCATCGCGACGGCAAGGAACAGTGCGCCGGCGAGTGCCGACACTTCGCCGACGGTGAAGCCGTTGCCTTGAGGTTGCAGGACCAGCAGCACTCCGACGAAGCCGATGGCAGCGCCCAACCAGGTCGCCCTCGCGACTCGCTGACGGGTGACGACCCAGGCGACGAGGGGCATCCAGAGCGGAGCGCTGTAGGTCAGCAGGGTCGCATTGGCGAGCGGGATCTGCGTGATCGCGAAGAACAGGGCATACCAGCAGGCGGTGCCCGTTGCCGCCCGGAGAACATGAAGCCCGATCTTCTGAGTCCGCAGCGACGACCAGCCGTCGCGCATCACCACCGGAACGATGAACAGGAAGCAGATCAAGTTCTGAGACAGCAGTAGCACCCCAGTCGAGGTGTACTGACCGGATACCTTGGCCAGGGTTCCTACCATCGCGACGCAGAAGAAGGCCGCGGTGGTGAGTGTTGCTGCCAGACGCAGGTTTTCGGGCTTGTGCCCTACACCTACGCTTGGCGTCGGCTCGTCACTCATGAGTCCCGGTCAGTCACTGACCCGCCTCCTCGAGGGCAGTCTTGACGTCCGCCTGTGTCTTGGCCAAGAAGGTCGCGAACTCGTCACCGATCATGAACGTGGTGGTGAACTGGCGTCGCTCCGCAATCTGCTTCCAGGTCGGTGTCTTCACCATCTCGTCGAGTGCCTTCTGCCAGTACGCGACTGCCGCGTCTGGCATGTCCGGCGGCCCGTAGATGCCCCGCCAGTTCGCCAGGGTGACGTCGAGTCCCTGCTCTCTGGCCGTCGGAGCGTCAATGCCGGGAAGGCGCTTTTCGGCCAGTACACCGAGTGCTTTGAGGTCACCCGATTTCACGGCATCGATGAACTCGCTAACTCCACCGAGCGCAACGCTGATGTGGCCGTCGAGAAGCGCCGCCGTCTGGTCACCGCCGCCTTCCACGGGGGAGTAGCTGATGGTTGACGGATCGCCGCCTGCCGCCGAGACCAGCAGGTCGAAGGGGGCCTGGTCATCTTGCGCAGCACCGACTTTGACGTGAGAAGGGTCGGACTTGATCGCCGTCATCACGTCCGCGAGGTTGTGATAGGGGGCGTTGGCCGCGGTGACGACAACGAAGTATTCCGTC
The DNA here is from genome assembly GCA_032159965.1 of Mycobacterium sp. Classification (GTDB taxonomy): domain Bacteria; phylum Actinomycetota; class Actinomycetes; order Mycobacteriales; family Mycobacteriaceae; genus Mycobacterium. The sequence goes on along the minus strand of JAVHWG010000086.1, from coordinate 475 downwards.
ATCAGGCGGGCGATCATGGTGACGTCGTCGTACCCGTACTTGGACTTGCCGCGCAGTTCGTTCACCATCATCGCCAGGGACGTGACCGAGATCTGATCGTCGGCTCCCTTGTACTGCTCCACCATGGTCGCCAGAAAGTCCGCTCCGCTGCCCCCCGGCCGGTTCTGCACCGGCAGTGGCACTTTGACGATTTCTTCTTTCTGCAGGGTTTCGACGACCGACCGGATCGTGATGTCGAATCCGCTGCCGGGGTTGGCCCCCGCCGTCATCGTCACCGGACCCGATGGGTAATTCTGTCCGCCCGTTGTCTGCTCGGGGCCCTGGCAACCGGTCAGGATGACCGAGACGGCGAGCATTGCGCTGAGTGCGGATCTGATCATCAGACGCTGGCTACCGTTGCGTGCTCGGCGGACTCGGCAGCGCGGGCATTCATGCGGTTCGTCTCGCGTTCGAGTACGCCGTTGAGCTTGCGAGG
>JAVHWG010000042.1:0-4521 GCA_032159965.1 Mycobacterium sp. | reverse complement strand
GACGACGACGCCTTCGTGACGTTGAAGCAGACCCTGGACAAGCTCGATGCGGTGGGCATCGATCTCACCGACGTCTTTCTGGTGCTCGAGAACGAGGGCGTCGAGAAGTTCGAGAAATCATGGCAGGAACTCCTTGACGAGACCAAGGCTCAGCTCGAGTCCGTCACCAAATGACGGACGCCGCAACCACATCGGCCCCCGCATCGGGTACCGCGACATGGCGCAACCCGTTGCGCGACAAGCGCGATAAACGTCTGCCCCGCATCGCGGGTCCATGCGCGGTGGTGATCTTCGGCGTTACAGGCGACCTCGCCCGCAAGAAGCTGATGCCCGCGATCTACGACCTGGCCAATCGCGGCCTGCTCCCCCCGACGTTCTCTCTTGTCGGGTTCGCCCGACGGGACTGGGCCCACGAGGATTTCCGCAACATCGTCCACGAGGCGGTGAAAGAGCACTCGCGCACAGAATTCCGCCAGGAGGTGTGGGACCGGCTGGCCGAGGGCATCAGGTTCGTCCAGGGCACGTTCGACGACGACAAGGCGTTTCAGCGCCTCGCCGAAACGCTGGACAAACTCGATGCCGAGCGCGGTACCGGCGGCAACCACGCGTTCTACCTGGCGATCCCGCCGAACGCGTTTCCCGTCGTGTGCGAGCAGCTGTCCAAATCGGGACTCGCCCGCCAGCAGCAGGGCAAGTGGAGCAGGGTGGTGATCGAGAAGCCGTTCGGCCACGACCTGCAGAGCGCCCGAGATCTCAACGCAGTAGTCAACAGCGTGTTCCCGGAGGAGTCGGTGTTCCGCATCGACCACTACCTGGGCAAGGAGACGGTCCAGAACATCTTGGCGCTGCGGTTCGCCAACGAGTTGTACGAGCCGGTGTGGAACGCCCATTACGTGGACCACGTCCAGATCACCATGGCCGAGGACATCGGCCTCGGTGGCCGCGGCGGGTATTACGACGGGATCGGGGCAGCCCGCGACGTGATCCAAAACCACCTGATGCAGCTGCTGGCGCTGACTGCGATGGAAGAGCCGATCAACTTCACTTCCACGGAGCTCAGAGACGAGAAGATCAAGGTCCTTTCGGCAGTCCGCATCGCGGAACCGTTGTCCGAAACCACATCTCGCGGTCAATACGCTGCCGGCTGGCAAGGCGGCGAGGAGGTGATCGGGCTGCTCGATGAGGAAGGCTTCTCGAAGGAGTCGACAACCGAGACCTTCGCCGCGATCACGGTGGAGGTCGACACCCGCCGCTGGGCGGGCGTGCCGTTCTACCTCAGGACCGGAAAGCGGCTGGCGCGCAGAGTGACCGAGGTCGCACTGGTGTTCCGGCGCGCGCCCCACCTCCCTTTCGACCAGACGATGACCACCGAACTCGGCCAGAACGCGTTGGTCATCCGGATCCAGCCGGACGAGGGCGTGACGCTTCGGTTCGGCTCGAAGGTGCCCGGCTCCACGATGGAGGTCCGCGACGTCAATATGGACTTCTCGTACGGCTTGGCCTTCGCCGAGGATTCACCCGAGGCTTATGAACGTCTGATCCTCGACGTGCTGCTCGGCGAACCGTCCCTGTTCCCGGTCAATCAAGAAGTCGAATTATCCTGGGGGGTATTGGATCCCGTGCTCGACTATTGGGCGACGCACGGGAAGCCCGATCCGTACGAATCCGGCACCTGGGGCCCCGAGTCGGCATTCGACATGCTGCGGCGCACGGGGCGCGAATGGCGGCGACCCTGATGAGCGTTTGCGCAAAGAAGAGAAGATCATGATCGTCGACCTGCCGAAGACCACTGTCAGTGCGATCAACAAGCGGATCACCTCGCTGCGTGAGGAGGGTGGCGCCATCACGTTGGGTCGCGTCCTGACGCTGGTGATCGTGGCCGACTCGAGCGAGGAAGCCGACGAGGCCATCGAGGCTGCGGTGGCGGCGAGTCACGAGCATCCGTGCCGGATCATCGCGGTCGAACGCGCAAACCCGGACGGCGCCGAGGCCCAATTGGACGGCCAGCTGAGGGTCGGAGGCGACGCGGGCGCCGGTGAGGTCGTCGTGCTGCGCGCCTCCGGGCCACTGGCGGCACACGCGAACAGTGTGGTGTTGCCGCTGCTGCTGCCCGACACCCCGGTGGTGGCCTGGTGGCCGGGGAATCCTCCCGCCGTGCCGGCCCAGGACGAGATCGGCAAGTTGGCCAATTGTCGCCTTACCGACGCGACGGGCACCAAGGATCCGCTGGCCGCGATCAAGAGCCGCTTGGACGGCTACACCCCCGGCGACAGCGATCTCGCGTGGAGTCGCATCACCTATTGGCGGGCGCTGCTGACCACCTCGCTGGACCAACCGCCCTGCGAACCGCTGGAGTCCGCGTTGGTGTCCGGGCTGAAGGACGAACCGGCGCTCGACGTATTGGCGGGCTGGCTCGCCAGCCGCATCGACGGGCCTGTGCAGCGGACAGTCGGAGAACTGAAGGTCGAGCTTGTCCGCAAGAGCGAGACCGTGACGTTGAGCCGACCCCAGGACGGTTCCGTCGCGACGTTGAGCAGGACAGGCCGGCCAGAAGCACGACTCCCTCTGCCGCGCAGAGAGACTCGCGAGTGCTTGGCAGAGGACCTGCGCCGTCTTGATGCCGACGAAATCTACGAGGAAGCCCTGCGCGGCATCGAAAAGGTGCAATACGTGTGAATGTCGTCGAGAAGTATCCGGACAAGGACGCGCTGGTCGCCGCGGCGGGTAACCGGCTTGCCGAGGCCATCGTCTCGGCGATCGATGCTCGCGGGCGTGCGGACATCGTCCTGACCGGCGGTGGCACCGGCACCGGCATGTTGTCCCATGTCGGGGAGCACCGAGAACGCATCGATTGGTCGAAGGTCCATCTGTACTGGGGCGACGACCGGTTTGTTCCCGCCGACGACGACGAGCGTAACGAGAAGCAGGCGAGGGATGCTCTGCTCGACCGGATCGACATTCCGGCCGAGAACGTCCACGCGATGGCAGCCAGCGACGGCGAGTTCGGCGACGACATCGCTGCCGCGGCCGCCGGCTACGCACGGGAACTGGCCGCAGTCGCCGATCCCGGCGAACCTGCGCCGAACTTCGACCTCCATCTGCTCGGGATGGGTCCGGAGGGGCACATCAACTCCCTTTTCCCGCACACCGCCGCGGTGCGCGAGCGCGATCGGCTGGTGCTTGCCGTCGAGGACTCGCCCAAACCGCCGCCACAACGAATAACCTTGACCCTCCCGGCTATTCAACGTTCCCGCGAGGTTTGGCTGATCGTCTCGGGCGACGGCAAGGCCGACGCCGTTGCCGAGGCTGTCGCCGGGGCTGATCCCGACGACCTGCCCGCCGCCGGAGCCGTCGGACGCGACGCCACCGTCTGGCTGCTCGACGAAGACGCTGCGGCAAAGCTTCCGTAGGCATTTCCGGGGCGAGCGAAGCGGCGGGAAAAGTCTGCGAGAAGGGCCATAATGGCCCGCATGGCAGATAAGGGCACGCCGCGAACGGGCCGCGAACGCATCAGAACACTGGCTCAAGCGGCGCTCAACGCTGACCTCACGGTCGAGCAGGTCGACGTGGTGTTGAACAACCTGGTCCACTCGCTGGATGCGCTCGACAAGTCGATTGAGGGCCTGGACGGGTCGCTGGCGACGTTCAACAACAGCCTGTCCTACCTCAACGACACGCTCGGACGCCTCGAGGGCATCGTCGACCGCGTCGAGCGCATCGTCGAGATCGGCGAAGCGGTGGTCGCGCCGTTGGCGGTGACGGAGAGCGCAGTTCGCAACGCCGTCAAGACAATTCGCCAACGCACGCGCCTCTGATCGTGATTCCCGCGGACACGGCTCCGCTCGCCGTAGGCACCGGACTGCCGTGGGACGTCGCGGTCGGCGATGCCGTCGCGGCGATCGCGGACGCACGCGCGCGCCACGGCGACACGTTCGTGGTGAACAGCGGCACCGACCGTTACCTCTTCACGTTCTCCCCTACCGGCGTCGAATCGTTCTACGGGCTCGCCGAAGAACAGGCCAGCAAGGGACTCGCCGACTTCCTGATGTTGCGCCGCAAGCTGCCCGACGAGATCTTCGACGGTCGACGCGTCCTTCCCGGATCGCTGTTCCGCCGCGACGACGTCGCGAACTACCTCACCCATCTGGACGAAGCACTCGACGAGACGGCGACCGAACTGGGCGACCGGGGCAGCGTCGACGTCTTCAACCTGTCCCGCCGGCTCGCGCATCGGATGGGTCTGGCGTCGTGGGCGAGTCCCGGATCGGCGAGGGGTGAGACGTTCGACCGCCTGGTACAGGCGTTCGACATCCTCGACGGCGCCGAGGCGTTCGTCCATCCGGACGCGATGGCCGCAGTCGCCGCGTCGGGCAAACGCGCCGAGCGGGCGGCGCTCGACGAGGTCGTCGGCATCGTCGGCGTCTCCGTCGGAAACCACTCCGAAAGCGGGCTTTTCGGCAGGATCGTGCAGGCCTGGTCGCAAGAGCCTGACGCCTCGGCGCGCGTTCTCGGCATCGGCCG
>JAVHWG010000025.1:0-3982 GCA_032159965.1 Mycobacterium sp. | reverse complement strand
ATCTTCTGGGAATGGCTGCGATTCACCCTGCCGATCGTGCCGCTGCTGGTCGGGGTCGGCTGGGCGTACGGCATCGAGACAACCGCAACTCACCTGGAGTTCTGGGCGACGTTGGTTATCGGCGCGCCCGCCGTCACCCTGGCTGCCGCGCTGACGCTGTGCCTGATCGTGCTCTGGTTGAAATGGGTGCTGTTGGGGCGGGTCAAGCCGGGCGTCCACCCGCTGTGGTCGTGCTGGTGCAGCCGCTGGGACTTCCTCTACGTCGCATGGGGTTTCATCGCCGGTCCCGTCCTGTCGGCGCTGCAAGGGACACTGCTGCTGCCGATGTATCTGCGCCGGATGGGGATGCGCATCGGGAAACGAGTCGTCCTCGGCGACGGCTTCGCCCAGGTCGTGGATCCGGACATGCTCGACATCGGCGACGCGGCGACTGTCAACGCCATGTTCCAGGCCCACACGTTCGAAGACCGGGTCTTGAAGATCGACCATGTGCGAGTCGGTGCCCGCTCGACCCTCGGCGACGCCACCGTCCCGCTGTACGGCGCCAACATCGGCGAAGGCACCCAGGTGGCGGCCCACAGCGTCATCATGAAACGCGAACACCTGCTACCCGGTCTGCACTACGCCGGCGTACCCACCGCCGAACAACCCCACCGCCCACAACATCCGTGACAGCCGGCGACCAGCACGGCAGGCGTGGCGCAGGCCCGCCGTTGCGCCCGTCGAGCCCTTCCCACCGATGATGTCCGTGCTGCGCGCCAGAACATGTTCAGCAGTCAAACACCGACCAGCAGATGTCGTTTCGCAACCGCTGGTCGTCGAGCACCAGCTCGCGAATCGCGTCCGGGAGGTGGTCACGCTGCCATCGGCACTCGAGTCGCCCTGCGGCATCGCTCTCGTCTTTCGGCGCAGCAGCACGTGCGGCCTTGATGGCATATGCGGCCGCACCGAGTTCGTGCGCGGCGACGTGTGCGACGGCACCCGCCTGGCCGGCAGCGTACGCCGCATGTCGTGCTGCCCCACCCAGGTCTCTGGCCGCGCCCATCGCATGCCCGCCCGCCGCACGAGCCTGCATCATCGTGACCTCACCACGCACCCAGGCGCGGGCGTGCGCGATCGCCTCACGTGGTCGCGGGTCCTCACGCTGAACCGATTCGAACAGGTGAAGGACGTGCTCCGCGCACGACGCCGCCCAAAGAGCGAGGAGACGATGATTCGAATCAGTGAGGGTCCCTCCGCGACGAAGCGTGATGAAGCGAGGGTCCCGAACCTTCGGGAAAATCATGGCTGTGCGCTCCTTCGAAGGCGGGCGCCTACAACCGTAGCGTCGTTTCGAGCACCAGAGCCTGCCTCGGGCGTCGTGCGCCTTGACCCGGATCCCTCAGATCCTGTACTCGGCACTGTCGACGCCGCCTGAAAAATGACTTCGCGTCGCCGCTTGGGTTCAGGGCGCGAAGCGTCAATGTCCGGTCGGTGTTGACAGGTACATCCGGTCGTGGCGCCGAAGCCCGAGGGGTGGTCCTGATCAGGACCGTTAGCGCGCCGCGGGACGGCGACCCGGGTGATGGCGAACTGCACCAGTCGACCGCGAAGGTGCCACGTTCGCGGCCACTCAATCGAGACAGAACTCGTTGCCCTCGATGTCCTGCATCACGAGGCACGACTCGTTATCGCCATCGGCAGGTAGTAGTCGCACGCGTACAGCGCCGAGCGCGACCAGTCGTGCGCATTCGGCCTCAAGTGCGGCCAGGCGCTCTTCACCCACCAGACCGGTACCGACCCGCACGTCAAGATGCAGCCGATTCTTGGCGGCCTTGCCTTCGGGAACGCGCTGGAAGAACAGTCGTGGGCCTACACCTGAGGGATCAATGCATGCGAACGCTGTACCCTGACGTTCAGGCGGCAGCGCGCGATCGAAATTGTCCCAAGTAGCAAACCCCTCCGGGGGCGGCGGTACGACGTACCCCAACACCTCGCACCAGAAGCGAGCGACGCGCTCAGGTTCTGCGCAGTCGAAGGTGACTTGGATCTGCTTGACCGACGCCATCGGTCCACCATAAGGGCTGGACGTTGACAGCCCACGTAGTGGGTAGCGTCTTGTTTGCTTATCGGCGTGTCGCTGATGCCTACGGGGCCATCTGTTCCCGACCCGAAACGTCTGAACACTCCCAGCCGAGTGACCGTCCCGAGAACGCGCAGGTGTCCTCCTTGGACAAACACGGTGGGTACCCAGGGGTGGATTCCGCGCCGGCATGGTCAGACCCACGAGAACCACGCGACGCGTCACGGACGCGCCGAGCGTCGTACCACCTCGTCCAGCGTCTGCGGAGTGCGCGCGACGACGGCATCACCATCGTCGAGCAGCACGATGGGACGCTGGATCAGCTCGGGGTGTTCCACCATCGCGGTGATCCACCGGCCGGTACTGCCCTGATCGCGCGGCCACTCATGCATGCCCAACCGTCGCGCGGCCGCGTCGTCGGTACGGCAGATCTCCCAAGGTTGAGCATCCAGACGGCGAAGTACCTCGGCCAGCTCGCCCTCGGTCGGCGGCTGCTCGAGGTACGCGCGTAGCCGGTAGGGCACCCTCGCCGCATCCAGCGTGGTGCGCGCGGCGGCGCACTTTGAGCACGATGCGTTGTTCCAGATCTCCACCACCACATGATGTCAGCCGTGCCCCGTCCGACAACGCGCACGCCCGGCCGCACTCACATTGGCCGGAAGCGGAGGCTTACGCGATCGCCAGGCGTGACGATCCAGAAGTGTGCGCCGGGCTGACCGCCGGCATTGCTGTCGCGGGGGCCAATCGAACAGGATGGTGGCATGTCTGGACCGATCGAGATGATCTCGCCTGACGGGCTCGTCGAGTCCGATCCCACTCCGGGGATGCGTCGCGAGCAGGCGATCGCGGTACCGGGCTTGTGGTCGGGACTGGTGCACACCGAGCCTGGGGCGACATCGGGCTGGCATCATCACGGCGAGCACGAAACCAGCCTCTACGTGGTAAGCGGGGCGATGCGCTTGGAGTTCGGGCCGGGTGGTCAGTCGGTGGTCGATGCCGGGCCGGGCGACTTCGTGCACGTACCAGCCCATGTCGTGCATCGCGAGTCCAACCCGACGCAGCAACGCGCCACGGCGATTATCGCGCGCGCTGGCGTGGGGGTGCCTACCGTCAACGTCGACGAACCGGACACTTTCGACCCCGGCGCCTGACGGAGCTTCTCGACCGATGTCGACGCCTTGGGCTCCACTCGGCGCTTGCGGCCATGGGGTGGGTCGGGCGTTATGGTGATGTGGCGGTGAGCAGATAGTCGTCCGCCTCGGGACTCCATTGTAGATCGACGGCTCCGTTGGTGGCGGCTGCCTTGCAGAATTGCAGGAAGCTGCGGTAGCCGAGCTTCTTCTCGCTGAAGTCCGGCTGTATCCGGCGAAGCTGGTTCTTCAGACCAGAAAGCGCTACCGCGCCGTCGCTGCCGGCGACGTCGCCGACCACGGATCGCAGCAGCCCGAACGCGTCCTCCCGGTCGCCGTGCTCGGGTAGGGAGACCTCAGGGTCGCCTTTGGCCGGGCCGTCGGCCAGCTCGACAACGTTGCGTTCGGCGAGGTGGCGAAGGAGTTCGCCGAAGGTGCGAAACCCGTAGTCCGACTCGCTGAAGGTCGGATCCTTCCTGAGCAGCGTCCGCTTGAGCGTCGATGCGGTTACCGCGCCGCTGGAGCTGCCCTCAAGACCAGCTACCGTCTGAGCGACGAGGACCGCGAGCGTGTCGACATCGCGGGCGGGTTCCTCGGCCGCGGCTGGGGTTTCCGGTTCCAGCTCCACGCGTTGCTGCTCCGGCCCGGACAGCCGGCCCGCACGGCCGCGCCGGGTACGTGCGGAGTGGATCTCGACTCCCTCAAGACGGTCGTAGTAAAGGAACTCGTCACACGCCGGCGGCAGCAGCGCCGACGTGGACTTCTCGACTCCGACGCCGATGACACGCTT
>JAVHWG010000024.1:0-3754 GCA_032159965.1 Mycobacterium sp. | reverse complement strand
ACGTAGCCCATGCCGCCGTGCAACTGGTGAGCGTTGAGCGTGATCTGCTTCACGGCGTCGGCGCGGATCCGTGCGATGGCGGTCTCTCGCGTCGCGGTACCGCGCCCGATCCAGAACACCGCGGCGTGTGCGGTCAGTCTGGCCGCGGCCAGCGCGATGTGCATGTCCGCCACCATGTGCTGAGCTGCCTGGAACGACGCGATCGGACGGCCGAACTGCTGGCGCATCTTGGTGTAGTCGACGGTGCGCTGCACCACCGCCTCCCCCACCCCGACGAGATCGAGGCAGGACAACGCCACGGCCGCATTCGCCACCCGGCGAATTCCTTGCTCCCGAACGTCGGCGGCTTCGTCCACGGCAACATCGTCGAAGTGAACCGTGAACCCGCGATGCCCACCCATCATCGGCACCGGGTCGATGCTGACGCCCCGCGCGCCCGTCTCGACCACGCAAGCCAGCGCGCGTCCGCCGGCGTTCGCGGTGACGACGATAAAATCGGCCAGGTCGGCATCGGCGACGAAATCGGCGACGCCGCGCAGCCGCCAACCGTCGCTATCGGCGCGACCGTCGAGTACCGGAGCGACGTCGGCGGCGTCGCGGGGACTGGACACCGCGGCTGTTCCCCTGACCGCGCCTGAGGCGATCAACGGCAGCCAGGCGGATCGGGCAGCTGGGACACACAGCCAGTCGATGGCCCGCGCGGCATACAACGTGCTGTGAACGACCGTGGGACACAACGCACGTCCGGCTTCAATGCTGAAGACGCCGAGATCGGAGAGGTTCCCGCCGGACCCGCCAAGGCTTTCGTCGATCGCGAGCCCCAGCACGCCTGCATCCGCGAGCGCCTTCCACAGTCCCGCCGGCATGCGCTCGGCGCCGACATCCTTCAACGCCCGAGCGAGTGTCGTCGGGCATTCGGCGCCCAGAATGCGTCGGCACGTCGACGCCAGGTCGCGCTCCTCTGGATCGGCAATCACTCGCATCGGGTCACCTTCCGTACGAAGGCATTCCGTGGCCGCGCTGGGCGATCACGTCCCTGAGTACCTCGTTGGTGCCACCGCCGAAGCGCATCAACGGCGACACGCGGTACAGCCGCTCGAAAAATCCGCCCAGCGGCGCATCGGGACTGCGATGTGCCATCAGTCCGTCGGGGCCGAGCAGGTCGATCGCCAATTCGGCTATCCGCTGGCGCAATTCGCTGGTGAAGATCTTCTCGACGCTGACCTCCACCGAGGGAATGCTTCCGCCGTCGAGCATGGACGCCGCTTCGTAGCCCATCAATGTTGCAACGGCCACGTCGGCCTCGGCGTGCGCGAGACGGCGCCGAAACGCCGGGTCATGCCCGGGTATCGAGCCGTCACGTACCGGCCCGGCGGCCAGCGCGCACAGATCGTCCAATGCGCGGCGCAGATCACCTGCGTTGGTCAGCGCTCCGCGCTCCAGATCCAGGGCGCCGGTGATGTAGGTCCATCCCCTGTTGGGTTCGCCGATCATGTTGGTGACCGGCACACGCACGTCCGTGAAGAACGTCTCGTTCGTGCGATAGCCGGACCACGCGTACAGCGGGCGGATTTCGATGCCGGGGCGGTCGATAGGGACCATGATCACCGAGATGCCCCGATGGCGCGGCGCGTCGGGATCGGTGCGCACGCAAAGCCACTCGTGGGTGCACCGCTGGGCTCCGCTGTTCCATATCTTCAACCCGTTGATCACCCAGTTGTCACCGTCGCGTACCCCCCGGGTGCGCAGGCTGGCCAGGTCGGTGCCGGCATTTGGCTCCGAATAGCCTACTGCGCAAACGATTTCGCCTCTCGCAATGCCCGGCAGGAATTCCTTCTTGTTCTGTTCGGTGCCGTGCCGCATGATCATCGGCGCCACCGACGTCACGGTGAGGTCGGGACCGGGCACGCCGGCATATTCAAATTCGCTCATCAGCAGGTGCTGGTGCATGGCGGTCAGCCCCATACCGCCGTACTCCCGCGGCCAGTTCAGTCCGAACCAGCCTTTGTCCCCGATCTTGCGGCGGAATGCCGACAGCTCACCGCCCTGGTATTCGAGTCCGTGCTCAGCCATCTCGGCGCGCAGTGCGGCGGTGACGTTGTCGGCAAGGAACTGCCGGACCTCCGTCACCCAGGCTTGCTGCTCATCGTCGAGCGTGAAGTCCACATCGGCGAGAGTATCGGGACCGCGGCAATACGCAACCACGCGTTTCGAAAAACCCGACGGTGACGGGCCGTGGTCGTCACAGATCGAGCACCACGGGTCCCGACGGCTGTGAGCAGCAGATCAGGATGTTGCCCGCGGCCGGGGGTTCCAACGGTTCCGGGTCGTAGCGGACCGTCCCCGACAGCATCGCGGTCTCGCAGTTGTGGCACACCCCGGTGCGACACGACCACCGGGTCGGGACGTCGCAGGTTTCGGCGAATTCCAGCAGGCTCACACTGGGCGGCCCCCACGGCGCCGCGAGCCCGCTTCGGGCGAACTGCACCTCAGGGCCCGGACCAGGTGGCCCCGGCGGCAGGTGTGGCGGCTTAGCGGCCGCGGCGATCCCGGGTGTGAGCGCGGCGGCGGCGCCGAATGTTTCCGAGTGGACGCGCGACGGTTCCAGCCCGTGAGCCACGAGGCCGGCGGCAAGTTCTTCCATGAACGACGCAGGTCCGCAGAGGTACGCCACGCTGTTTTGCGGCAGCCCGAGACGACCAATCTGCTCTGCCGAGAGCCGGCCGACATCGGTGTAGTCGCGCGGCCGCACATCCGAGGGCAGCGGACGGCTGTAGAAGATGTGACACCGAGTGGTGGACAGTTGGCTCAGCAGTTGACGACTTTCCTCGGCGAACGGATGCTCGGAGCTGTCGCGCGCGCCGTGCAGCCACCACACCTGACGTGTCGTGTGCGCCGCGGCGAGTGCGTGCAGCATGGACAGCACAGGGGTGGCCCCGACACCGGCGGACAACAGGACCACCGGTGCATCGCCGTCGGTGAGGAAAAACGTCCCCCGGGGTGCGGCAACGTCGATCGAGTCGCCCACCTTGATCCGGGAATGGATGAGCGCGCTAGCGACCCCGTGCAGTTCCCGCTTGACGCTGATCCGGTAGCCCTCGGAGCCCGCCTCGTTGGACAGCGAGTAGTTGCGGATGATGACTCCGTGATTGTCATCGGAGGGTAGGCGCAACGTAATCGATTGTCCTGGCTGCCATTTCGGTAGAGGTGCACCGTCAGGGTCGGCGAGGGACACCGACCGCACATGGCGGCTTTCGTCGTGGAGGGCGGTCACCTTCAGCGGGCGAAACCCAGTCCACGCAGGTGGCGGGCTACTGGCCGCTGCCGTGAGCCCGGGGTTGCCCGCGGCAGGCGACTGGCTTTCGGCCTGTTGCACCAGGGTCTGCAAGGACGTTTTCCAGCCGGGGCTCAGCGCGGGGATGCGCAGGGCCCGTTCAAGAGCATCGCGCGGATGGCCGGGCAGGTACAGCAGTGCGTCGATCTCGGTAACGGACACCTGTTCAGGCCCGGTAGCGATTTTGACGATGTCCTGTCCGGCCTCGACCTCACCCTCGGTGATGACTCTGCAATAGAACCCGGGTCGCCGATGTGCGACCAGCAGCGCAGCCATGCGCGGCTCTCCGATGCGCATCCCGGCGCGGTAGCACGTCACCCGAGGTTGAGTGACCTCGAAAATGGCTTCGCCGATCCGATACCGGTCGCCGATACACACCTCGTCGTCCGGCAGTCCCTCGACGGTGAGATTCTCGCCCAG
>JAVHWG010000666.1:0-7679 GCA_032159965.1 Mycobacterium sp. | reverse complement strand
CCGAACCGGTCACCGTGCACCACGCGCGGCCGTCCTGACCGACTGGGTAACCTGACACGATGCGCGTCCTGGTCGTCGACAATTACGACAGCTTCGTGTTCAACCTCGTGCAGTACCTCGGACAGTTGGGCGTGCAGGCAACGGTGTGGCGCAACGACGACGCGCGGCTGACGGACCCGGTCGGCGTCGCCGGCGACTTCGGCGGCGTGCTGCTCAGTCCTGGGCCGGGAACCCCCGAGCGTGCGGGTGCGTCCATCGCACTGGTGCGCGCATGCGCCGCGGCCGGGACACCGCTTCTCGGGGTGTGCCTGGGGCACCAGGCGATCGGCGTGGCGTTCGGCGCCACCGTCGACCGCGCGCCCGAACTTCTGCACGGCAAGACCAGCTCGGTGTACCACACGAATCTCGGTGTGCTGCGGGGCCTTCCGAGCCCATTCGTCGCCACCCGGTATCACTCGCTGACGATTCTGCCGGAGACGCTGCCCGCCGAGCTGGTCGCCACCGCGCACACCGACAGCGCCGTCATGATGGGCGTTCAGCACGCCGAATTACCGATCCACGGCGTGCAGTTCCACCCGGAGTCGATCTTGACGCAGGGTGGTCACCGCATGCTGGCGAACTGGCTTGCGCTGTGCGGGTGGACCTTTGACGAGGCGCTGGTGCATCGGCTGGAATCCGAGGTGGCCGACACCGTGCGGACGGCTATGCAGCGAACGCCAGCGTGATATTCGCGTCCTTGTTGACGGGGGTGCCTGCCGAGGGGCTTTGCTGCACCACTGTGTTGGAAGGCTGACCGCTGTTCTGGACGATGGTCGGGTTCGGCGGCAAGTTGCCGGTCCACCCGAGTGCCCGCAGCGCGGGCTCGGCAGCCGTCCAGACCTGCCCAACCAGATTCGGCATCACGAACTGATTGCCCTTGGAGACCTGGAGCTGGACGAGATCGGCTCCCTTGGCCTGCTGCCCTGCAGGTGGCAGTGTGCCCAACACTTGTCCGGACGTTCTTGGGCTGTCGACATCTACTTGTATGACGTTCGTGAAGCCGGCGGCGGTCAGTGTGGTCTTGGCCTGGTCTGGACTTTGGCCGGTGATGTCGGGAACCGGCCTTTCCTCCGGCCCGGTGCCGACCTGTACGGCGATCTCGAAATTCACCGGAGTCGCTTGGCCGGCAGGGGGATTGGTGCCGACGACCTTGTCCTTCTGCTCGGGCGTCGACGGTACCTGAGCCTGCGTGACCTTCCCGAAGCCCGCCGCGGTCAGCCGTCGTTGCGCATCGGCGAAGCTCAAGTTGGACACGTCCGGCACCGGACGGGCCTCGCCGATCCCGGTGGAAACGTTGAGCGTGACCACCGAGCCCTTGTCGATGGAAGCACCGGCTGCCGGATCGGTGCTGACGACGTGATCGATCGGCACCTCCGAGTCCGCCACCCGCTCGGAGCGGATCTCGAAACCGGCCTTCTGAAGCGCCACCTTTGCGTCGTCCTCCGACATCTTGGTGACCAGCGGAACCTCGACTTTGTGGGTGTTGGCGAACCAGCCGGGGACGAAGTTGATCAGCACCGCCACCACGACCGTCAGCGCGGCCAGGGCGGCGACCACCATGAGCCAGCGGCGCACCGACTGCCTGCCCGGCTGTCGTGCCGGCGCACGGCCGTTTCGTCCGGCCGGGATGTTCGCCGGTTCTTCGTATCGGCGGCCGCCGGTCGACGTCAGCAGCGACGTCCGGTCCGCGTCGGTGAGTATCTTCGGTGCGTCGGGTGCCTCACCGTTGTGCACCCGGACCAGATCGGCCCGCATCTCCGCGGCGGACTGATAGCGGTTATCCGGGTTCTTGGCCAGCGCCTTCAGCACCACGGCGTCGAGTTCGGGAGTCACGTTCTCGTGCTTCTGCGACGGCGGAACGGGCGCTTCACGGACGTGCTGGTAGGCGACGGCCACCGGCGAATCGCCTACGAAAGGCGGCTCCCCCGTGAGGATTTCGTAGAGCACGCACCCCAACGAGTACACATCGGAGCGGGCGTCTACGGTTTCACCGCGTGCCTGCTCGGGCGACAGATACTGCGCCGTCCCGATCACCGCGGACGTCTGGGTAACGTTGCTGCGGTCAGCCAGCGCGCGGGCGATACCGAAATCCATCACCTTCACGGCGCCGGTTCGGCTGATCATGATGTTCGCGGGCTTGACGTCGCGATGGATGATGCCGTGCTGATGGCTGAAGTTCAGCGCCTGGCAGGCGTCGGCGATGATCTCGATCGCTTTGCGGGCAGGGATCGGACCGTCATTGTTCACGATGTCGCGCAGCGTGATCCCGTCCACGTACTCCATCACGATGTACGGCAACGGGCCGGTGGGTGTCTCCGCCTCCCCGGTGTCGTAGACCGCGACGATCGCGGGGTGGTTCAGCGCGGCGGCGTTCTGGGCCTCCCGGCGAAAGCGCAGATAGAAGCTCGGATCCCTGGCCAGGTCGGCGCGCAGCACCTTCACGGCGACGTCGCGGTGCAGCCGCAGATCGCGCGCCATGTGCACCTCGGACATGCCGCCGAAGCCGAGGATCTCACCGATTTCGTAGCGGTCGGACAGGTGTTGCGGGGTCGTCATTGGGGGTTCTCATCGTGTGTCGGCATCCCGACCAGGACTGAGGCCGCGAGTGGGGAGTACCAGATGTCGTGCGGTGCGCTCGTCGCGAGAGCGCGCGGAAGGCGTCCAGCCTGACCGACAGAGGGGGTCAGCGTCCAATCCTGGGGTGCCGCCGGGGCTTCGCTCGTCTGCGAGGACGCCGGCGGCGGCTCCGGGGCCTCCTGGGGCGCCTGTTGACGATCGCGGTAACGAATGACGAGGAGCACGGCGATCACAATTGCCAGCGCGCCGAGTACGCCGGCCGCCCACAGCAGCGCGCGCTGACCGGACGAGAACGTCCGCCGCTGCGCCGGCTGTCCGTAGGCGGGACTCGCCGGTGGGCGGGGGCGCGCGCCCGTCATTGCGCCGGTCCGGGCGGTATAGCTCACCTGGGGACGAGCCTGCGTCGCCGGCGAGATGGCGGCAGGAGCTGCCCGCCCGATGGCCGGTGCCTGGCCCGGCCGGGGTGGCCGGCGCCCGGCACGAACGGCCGCGACCGCGTCGGCGAACTGGCCGCCGTTGCGATAGCGTGCGGCCGGGGTTTTGGCCAGTGTGATGTCGATCAGCTCGCGCACATTGGGTGGCAGGTCCGACGGCAGGGGGGCGGGGGCCTCCTTGATGTGCTTCATCGCGACCGTGAGGGCCCCGTCGCCGGTGAAAGGGCGCTTGCCCGACACGGACTCGTAGCCGACGACGCCCAGCGAATACACATCGCTGGCGGCGGTGGCGTCGTGGCCGAGAGCCTGTTCGGGCGCGATGTACTGCGCGGTGCCCATCACCATGCCGGTCTGTGTGACAGGGGCGGCGTCGACGGCCTTCGCGATGCCGAAATCGGTGATCTTCACCTGGCCGGTGGGGGTGATCAGAATGTTCCCGGGTTTCACGTCACGGTGGACCAGGCCCGCGGTATGGGCGATCTGCAGCGCGCGGCCAGTCTGCTCGAGCATGTCGAGCGAGTGACGCAGTGAGAGCCGGCCGGTGCGTTTGAGTACCGAGTTCAGCGGCTCACCGTTGACCAGTTCCATCACCAGGTACGCGGTGCGACCCTCGGAGTCGAGCTCGGTCTCGCCGTAGTCGTAGACGCTGGCGATTCCGGGATGGTTGAGCATGGCGGTGGTGCGCGCTTCAGTCCGGAACCGCTCGATGAACTCAGGGTCGGAGCTGAACTCCGCCTTCAGGACCTTCACCGCCACCCGGCGACCGAGGCGACTGTCGACGGCCTCCCACACCTGGCCCATTCCGCCGGTCGCGATCAACCGCTGCAGGCGGTAGCGCCCGGACAGCGTCACACCGACGCGCGGACTCATGTGCCCTCCCGGAGCGCTGCGGCGATCACGGCTCGGCCGATCGGTGCAGCGAGCGCCCCCCCGGTTGCCGACAGCCGGTTGCCGCCGTTCTCAATCACCACCGCGACGGCCACTTTGGGCGACTGCGCCGGAGCGAAAGCGATATACCAGGCGTGGGGCGGGGTGTTGCGCGGATCGGGCCCGTTTTCGGCCGTCCCCGTCTTCGAGGCGATCTGCACGCCCGGGATCTTCCCTTTCGTCTGGGTCCAGTCTTCAGCGCCGATCATCAGTTCCGTCAGCTTAGCGGCGACCTGTTGGGGCAGGACGCGGCGGAGTTCCCGCGGCTGGGTGGTCTCCAGCGTCGCCAGGTCCGGTCCTTTGAGGCTGTCCACCAGGTAGGGCTGCATCATCACACCTCTGTTGGCGATCGTGGCGGCCACCATCGCGTTCTGCAGCGGTGTGAGTGCGACGTCCTTCTGGCCGATGCTCGAAATTGCCAATGACGCCCGATCGACGATGGGCCCGATGGTGGACTCCGCGACCTGCAGCGGAATCGGATCGGGGGAACTGTCCAACCCGAACGCAGCCGCCGTGGTGCGAAGCGCGTCGTCGCCAACCTTCATACCCAGCTCGGCGAACGCCGTGTTGCACGACCGCGCAAACGCCTCTTTCAGCGGGACGGTCGGGCCGCTGTCGCATCTGGAGCCGCCGAAGTTCTCCAAAGTGCTTGTGGTGTCCGGCAACCGGATCGACGGGTCCGACGTAAGCTGGTCGTTCTCGGTGACGCCGGCCTGCAGTGCGGCCGCGGTGGTGATCACCTTGAACGTGGAGCCCGGCGGATAGCGTTGGGAGATCGCGCGGTTCAGCATCGGATTGTTGGGATCGTGCTGCATCGCGTCCCACGCCTGTGTCTGCGCCTCCGTGTCGTGGGAGGACAAGGTGTTCGGATCAAAAGAGGGCGACGACACCATCGCGAGTATCTTGCCCGTCGACGGCTCCACCGCGACCACCGCGCCTTTGCATGGGCCCCCAGAGCAACCTGTGGCCATCGCATCCCAAGCCGCCTGCTGCACTTGGGGTTTGATCGTGGTGTCGACGTTGCCGCCCCGCGGGTCGCGGCCCGTGAAGAAGTCGGCAATGCGGCGGCCGAACAGCCGTTCGTCGGATCCGTTGAGCATCCCGTCCTCGGCACGCTCCAGTCCCGCGCTCGAATAGTTCAACGAATAGAAACCCGTCACAGGCGCATAGACCTGAGGATCGGGGTAGACACGCAGGAAACGGAACCGGCCCTTCGTGGACTCCGAAAAGGCAAGCGGCTGACCACCTGCCGAGATCTGACCGCGTTGCCGGGCGTACTCGTCGAGCAACACCCGCAGATTCCGCGGGTCGGTGCGAAGGCCGTCAGCACGGAAGACCTGGGTGATCGTGGCGTTCAGCAGCAGAATGACGATCAACACCATGATCGTCGTCGACACCCGGCGAAGCGAGGTATTCATACGCGGTCGATCAGCTCGGTGCTCGCCGCCGCAATCGGCGTAGCGGGCTGGTGGGGGCGTGTGGAGATGGGCCTGCGCGCGACGTGGGAGATCCGCACCAGAATCGCCAGCAGCACATAGTTGGCCAGCAGCGAAGACCCACCGTAGGACATCCACGGAGTGGTCAGGCCCGTCAGCGGAATCAGCTTCGTGACGCCGCCGACCACGATGAAGAGTTGGATCGCCAGCGTCGCCGCGAGACCGGCGGCCAGTAATTTGCCGAAGCTGTCCCGAACCGCGATCGCGGTCCGCAATCCGCGGACGATCACGACGGTGTACAGCATGAGTACGCCGGCCAGGCCGACCAGACCGAGCTCTTCACCGATCGCCGCGATGATGAAATCCGTTGAGGCCGCGGGCACGGTGCCCGGCTGACCGTTGCCCAGTCCGGTGCCGAACACGCCTCCGGTGGCGAAGCTGAACATCGACTGCACCATCTGGTATCCGGCACCGGAGGAATCGGCGAAGGGGTCCAGCCAGGTGTCGACCCGGACCTTGACGTGGTCGAAAATATTAAAGGCCGCAACGCTTCCCGCGGCGAACAGCGCGAGCCCGATGACGACCCAGCTCACCTTTTCGGTGGCGATGTACACCATCACCAGAAACGACGCGTACAGCAACAGCGATGTGCCGAGGTCCTTTTCGAAGATCATGACGCCGACCGAGATGACCCACGCGGCCAGCAGGGGAGCCAGGTCGCGCGGTCTGGGGAGGTTCATACCGACGAAGTGCTTGCCCGCGCTGGTGAATACCGCGCGCTTGGCCACCAGAACCGCGGCGAAGAAGATCAGCAGCAGGATCTTGGAAAACTCTGCGGGCTGAATCGTAAGGCCGGGCAACCGGATCCAGATCTTCGCGCCACCCTCCTCGGAGAATCTGGACGGTAGCAACGCAGGGATCGCGAGGAAGACGAGGCCAGCCAACCCGCAGACGTAGCCGTACCGCGCCAGCACGCGGTGATCGCGAAGAAGGACGACGACCACTGTGAACGCCGCAACGCCAACCAGCGTCCACAACATCTGAAGATTCGCGCCCGGACCGCGCTCGGACCCGGGAACTATCTCGCCGTTGGCGAGGTCGAGGCGGTGAATCATCACCAGCCCCAGCCCGTTGAGCACCGCGACGACTGGCAGGAGCAGGGGATCGGCGTACGGCGCGAATTGGCGGACCGCCATATGCGCAGCACCGAACAGCGCGATGTAGGCGAGCATGTACTTCGCCAGGTCCCAACCGAAGCCCTGCTCCTGGTTCGCCTCGACGATCAGTAGAGCCACGAAAGTGATCAGCGCGGCGAAACCCAGCAAGAGCAACTCGGCGTTGCGTCGCGTCGGCAGCGGCGGTGTAACCGCGACGACAGGCTGGGGCTGTGTGGTCATGCCGCCGTCCGACAGCTCGTGCCAGGCTGCTGAGGGGCGGGGGGCAGCGCGGTCCGGTCTGGCGTGGTGGCGGTCGGCGTAGGAGGCGGGACGACCGCGGACGATGTGGGAGTCGAGCTCGGCGATTCCGGCTGTGGGAGCTCAGTTCTGGTGGCCGTCGCACCGCTCGTCGGTGCCGTCGGAGTAGGGGGATTGGGCGGTGGAACGTCCGTGGGCGTCGGCGTGGGCGTGGGCGAAGACGTCGGGGTGGGCGAAGGTGCAGGGAATGTCTGCTCGCACAACGGCAGAAGTGAGCTCGCGACCAATCCGCGGATCTGGTCCCTGGCCTTATCGAGACTTCCGGTCGGCAGGTCGCCGATCACCTGGGTGCGCTCAGAGGGCCGCAAGTCGTTGACGCTGAGCAGGGTGCAGTCCTTGGGCTGCTGACCAATGTTGAGGAACTGCACTTCATTTCGGTTGTTCAGGCACGCGACCTGATAGGGCTGCTGCAACGGCACGCCCAGCAGGGAGCCACCCACACCGCGCATGATCGAGACGGTGCCGGCGTGAGCGGTGACGTAGTAGTAACTACGGACAATCATGTAGCCGACGACCGAACCGGCGATGAGAACAATGACCAGCAGCGCCGCGGCGAGGCCGATGCGCCGCCACGACCGCGGTTTCTTCTCGGGTGGCTCCGGCTCGGCGACAACACGTTTGGCAGGGGCGTTGGCCCGAGGGTTGATGGCGGATGCACGCCCGGCGGAGGTGTTGGGCGGCGCGATGTGCTGGTCGTCACCGGAGACCGCGCCGGCGAGGATCGGCTGCGTCTGACCGCCGTAGTCGTAGTCGACGACGTCCGCGACCACCACGGTGACGTTGTCCGGGCC
>JAVHWG010000621.1:0-9279 GCA_032159965.1 Mycobacterium sp. | reverse complement strand
ATGGCGGCGGTTGAAGCCGCTGGGTGAATCTCCGTTGGCCACCGCGACATGGCTGCTGGTGGCCTTCGAGGTGTGGTCGTTGACCGGCGCGATGATCGCGCAGTACCCGGCGTGGAGCATCGGGCGGTCCAATCTCGAAGCGGTGGCCGGGAAGACGTGCGGCCTCGCCAACGACGTGATGGTGGAGCAGGACCCCAACGCGGGCATGCTGACACCGTCGGGCGTGCCGGTCGCCGACGGGCTCGGCGCCGGCGTGTCGGAGGGCTTCACGCCGAACGGCGTCCCCTTCGATCTGTCCGCCGACCAGGTAGTGAACCCCTCGGGGGGCAGCGGCTTCGTCGACAGTAAGGACGAGGAGTCGACCGCCGGCGAGGCCGGCAACGAGGGCGGTACCACCGTCGCCAACGGAATCAACGGCTCGCGGGCGCAGCTGCCGTACGGACTGGACCCGGCCCACACCCCGGTGCTTGGCAGCTATCGCACGGGGATCCAGTCGCAGGCCTCGCTGCGCTCGGCGTGGTACCGGCTGCCGCCTCGAAACACCGCGGGCCCGCTGCTGGTGATCTCCGCCGCGGGACGGTTCGACTCGCGCGAAGTCGAAGTGCAATGGGCGGGTGACGACGGGAAGGTGGCGGGCAGCACCACCTTCGCCGACGTCGGTTCACCCCCGGCGTGGCGGAACCTGCGCATCCCGATGTCCGCAATTCCCGGCACTGCCACACAGATCCGGCTGTCGGCACGCGACGAAGACCTTGCGCCGCAACACTGGATTGCCTTGACGCCGCCGCGGATCCCGCAGCTGCGGACGTTGCAGGACGTCGTCGGATCACACGACCCTGTGCTGCTGGACTGGCTGGTCGGGCTGGCGTTCCCGTGTCAGAAACCGTTCGGCCACAACCGTGGGGTGATCGACGTGCCGAAGTGGCGGATCCTGCCCGACCGGTTCGGTGACGAGGCGAACTCGCCGGTGATGGACAACGTCGGCGGCGGCCCGCTGGGGATCAGCCAACTACTGTTCCGCGCGATGACCGTGGCGACCTACCTCAACCACGACCCCTCGCGCGACTGGGGCTCGCTGCAGCGACTCGACCTCTACTACCCCGACGCGAAGCCGGCCAGGCTGGATATCGGTTCGGCAACACGAAGTGGCCTGTGGAGCCCGGGACCGATGCGTCATTAGGAACGTCGCCTACCATCGACGGTCGTGTCCAGCGATGAGCCGCTTGCGCGAAGAGCAGATAGCGGCGGCGATCAATCTTCCGCACGGACGCTACGCATCGCTCGTGTCGTCGCTCTCGTGGCCGGAATCGCGGGCATCGTGCTGTGTGCGCTGGTGCCTCTGCTGCCGGTGAAACAGGCGACGGCGACGATCCAATGGCCACAGGGACAACTAGGTGACGTGACCGCGCCGCTGGTGTCGGGAGCGCCGCTGGCCCTGGACGTCAGCATCCCCTGCCAGGCGATCGGTTCGCTTCCGAAAGACGGTGGCGTGGCGTTCTCCACGGTTCCGTCGTCGGCGGGCATCGAAGCCACCAAGAACGGGATGTTCGTCCGCGCCAACGCCGACGTGGTCTTCGTCGCGTTCCGCGACTCCGTCGCCGCGGCGGCTCCGCGCGCCGCCGTCAACTCCGGTGCCTGCTCGGTGCTGCACATCTGGGCCAGCATCCGCGGTGTCGGCGCCGACTTCGTCGGTATTCCGGGTGCCAACGGAACGCTGGCGATCGACAAGAAGCCGCAAGTCGCCGGGCTGTTCACCGACATGAAGGGTCCCGCGGTTCCAGGGCTGAGCGCCCGTGTCGACGTCGACACCCGGTTCGTCACGTCGCCCACGGCGTTGAAGACGGCGGTGATGCTGCTCGGCGTGCTGTGCGTCGCGGCGTCGCTGGTCGCGCTTGCCGTCCTGGACCGGTACTCGGGCAGGCGGCCCCGGCGGGCAGGCCGACGCCGGCGCAGCGTGGGCGTGGCCACCTGGCTGGCGGACGGCGGTGTCATCGGCATATTGGTTCTCTGGCACGTGATCGGCGCGCTGTCGTCAGACGACGGCTACAACCTGACGATTGCGCGGGCCTCAGAGCATGCCGGGTACTTCCCGAACTACTACCGGTTCTTCGGTGCCACCGAGGCACCGTTCGACTGGTATCCGGGGGTGCTGGGCCACCTCGCGTCGGTCAGTACCGCCGGCGTGTGGATGCGCCTGCCCGCGACATTGGCGGGCATCGGCTCCTGGCTGATCATCAGCCACTGCGTGCTGCCGCGGTTGGGGCGCGGCGTCGCGAAGAACCGCGTCGCGGTCTGGACCGCCGGTGCCGTGTTCTTGGCCGCGTGGCTGCCGTTCAACAATGGGCTGCGGCCCGAGCCGATCATCGTGCTGGGCACCATGGCGACCTGGATGCTCGTCGAAAATGCAATCGCCACAAGGCGACTCGTGCCGGCCGGGCTGGCGGTGATCAGTGCAATGCTGTCCGTGACGCTTGCGCCGCAAGGGCTGATCGCAGTCGCGGCGTTGCTCACGGGAGCACGCGCGATCGCCCAGGTGATTGCCAGGCGCAGGCCCGTCGATGGTCTGCTGGCACCGCTGGCGGCGCTGCTGGCCTCGCTGTTCCTGGTTCTCGTGGTGGTGTTCCGGAGCCAGACCCTGGCCACCATCGCCGAATCGGCGCGCATCAAATACACTGTCGGGCCAACGATTTCGTGGTATCAGGAGTTTCTGCGCTACTACTTCCTGACGGTCGAGAACAACGTCGACGGCTCCTTGACCCGACGCTTCGCCGGACTGCTGCTTGTCCTCTGCGTGTTCGGGGTGCTGGTGATCCTGCTGCGCCGAGGCCACGTGCCGGGGGTGGCCGGCGGACCTGTCTGGCGACTGGTGGGCACCGCTGCGGTGGGTCTGTTGCTGCTGACGTTCACGCCGACGAAATGGGCGATTCAGTTCGGCGCATTCGCCGGAGTCACCGGCGCACTGGGCGCGGTCACCGCCTTCGCGTTTTCACGGGTGGGCCTGCACAGCCGGCGCAACCTCGCGCTATACGTCACGGCGTTGCTGTTCCTGTTGGCATGGGCGACGTCCGGCATCAACGCCTGGTTCTACGTAGGCAACTTCGGAGTGCCATGGTTCGACCGGCAACCCGTGCTCTTCCACCGTGCGGTGACGTCGATGTTCCTCGCTTTGGCGATTTTGACCGGTTTGTATGCCGGTTGGCTGCACTTCCGGCAGGACTTCGCCGGGCACACCGAGGTCAAGAACAACCGCCGTAACCGGGTGCTGGCGTCGACACCGCTGCTCATCGTCGCGTCGGTGATGGTCGTGCTCGAGGTCGGGTCGCTGGCCAAGGGCGCCGTGCAGCGATACCCGGTCTACACCACCGCCAAAGCCAACGTCGACGCGCTCACATCCGGGCTGTCGAAGACCAGCTGCGGCATGGCCGACGACGTGCTGATCGAGCCCGATACGAACGCCGGCCTGTTGCAGCCCGCGCCCAGCCAGAGCTTCGGCAAGGACGGCCCGCTCGGCGGGGAGAAGCCCGTCGGCTTCACCCCCGGCGGAGTCGACCCCGACATGGAGTCAGAGCCGGTGACCGCCAGGCCGGGGCTGGTGAACTCCGATGGATCGCCGAACAAGCCGATCCGTGAGGCGGGCGACACGGCGGGCACCCGTGGCGGTTACGGCCCCGTCGGCGTCAACGGGTCACCGGCGGCGTTGCCATTCGGTCTGGACCCCGCTCGCACGCCGGTGATGGGCAGCTACGGCGAGAACGCAGTGGCCGCGCATGCGCAGTCGACGTGGTACGACCTTGGACCGCGCACCGCCGAGCGCCCCCTCGTGGTGATGGCTGCGGCAGGCGCGATCTGGTCATACGACGAGGAGGGCGAATTCAAGTACGGGCAGCACCTGAAGCTGCAGTGGGGCGTGCGCGGGGCCGATGGCCGGACCCGGGAACTCGGCATCGTCGACCCTATCGACATCGGCCCGCAGAACGTGTGGCGCAATCTGCGGGTCCCGCTGGCATGGGCGCCGCCGGAGGTCAACGTGGTCCGGGTGGTCGCCGACGACACGAACCTGTCGGACGACCAGTGGTTCGCTTTCACGCCGCCGAGAGTGCCTGTGCTGCAGACGGTTCAGCAGGTGATCGGGACGCAGACGCCGGTATTGCTCGATATCGCCACGGCGGCCAACTTCCCGTGTCAGCGTCCGTTCTCCGAGCATCTTGGAATCGCCGAGCTTCCCCAGTACCGGATCATGCCCGACCACAAGCAGACGGTGACGTCGTCGAACATGTGGCAATCCGTCAACGACGGGGGTCCGTTCATGATCACCACCGCGCTGTTGCGCAGCACCACCGTTCCGACATACCTGCTCAACGACTGGTACCGCGATTGGGGCGCGATCGAACGCTACGACCGCTTGGTGCCGCAGAGTGAGGCGCCCGACGCCGTGGTCGAGCAGGGATCCGTCACCGTGCGCGGCTGGACCCGCGTCGGCCCGATTCGGGCTCTGCCGTGAATCGGGGAAAGCTGTGAATGTGAGCCCGGACCGGGAGCACGCCCGCACCGAAGAGGTCCGGCGCAACATCAAAGTCGCCCGCTGGGTGGCCATCGTCGCGGGACTGATCGGCTTCGCGCTGTCGGTCGCCACACCGCTGATGCCGGTGGTGCAGTCCACCGCGACGCTGAACTGGCCACAACACGCCTCGATGTCCAATGTCACGGCGCCGCTGATTTCGCAGGTGCCCGTTTCGATGTCGGTGAACGTGCCGTGCGAGGTCGTGCGCTCGATGCCGGCAGGTGGCGGACTGGTGCTTGGGACGGCACCGAAGGAGGCCAAACAGGCTGCCCTTCAGGCGATGTTGGTGAACGTCACCAGCGAGCGGGTGGACGTGATCGTCCGCAATGTGGTGGTGGCTTCTGTGCCGCGTGCCCAGGTGGCGTCGCCGCAATGTCAGCGCATCGAGATCCTCTCGTCGGGGACAGGCACGTCCGCGGCGTTCGTCGGGCTGACGGACGGCAAGGGGCAGCCACTGCGTGGCAACTTCGACGACCCGAACCTGCGTCCGCAGATCGTCGGAGTGTTCACCGACCTGACCGGTCCTCCGCCACCCGGGTTGTCCTTCTCGGCGGTCATCGACACGCGGTTCTCGACGTCACCAACGGTTTTGAAGCTGACGGCGATGCTGCTGGCCATCGTGGCCACTGTCATCGCGCTGGTCGCGCTGTGGCGTCTGGACCAGGTGGATGGCCGGCGTATGCAACGGCTGATACCCGGCCGGTGGCGCACGTTCACGCTCACCGACTTCGTGGTCGTCAGCGGATTCCTGTTTTGGCACATCGTCGGGGCCAACTCGTCTGACGACGGTTACATCCTGCAGATGGCGCGGACCGCCGGACACGCGGGCTACATGGCGAACTACTTCCGATGGTTCGGCAGTCCCGAGGATCCGTTCGGCTGGTACTACAACCTACTGGCCCTGATGACCCAGATCAGTGACTCCAGTATCTGGATTCGGTTGCCCGATCTTGTTGCCGCACTGGTGTGCTGGCTGCTACTGAGTCGTGAGGTGCTACCCCGGTTGGGGCCCGCAGTCGTATCGAGCAAAGCCGCCGTGTGGGCGGCCGGACTGGTCCTGCTGGCGGCGTGGATGCCCTTCAACAACGGGTTGCGGCCCGAGGGCATCATCGCCACCGGCGCGCTGATCACCTACGTGCTGATCGAGCGTGCGATTGTCACCGGACGTCTGACACCCGCGGCGTTGGCGATACTGGTCGCGGCGTTCACGCTCGGTGTGCAGCCGACGGGCCTGATCGCCGTAGCGGCACTGCTCGCGGGCGGCCGGCCGATCTTGCGAATCCTGGTGGCCCGCCACCGAATAATCGGGACGTGGCCGCTGGTGGCACCGCTGTTGGCGGCGGGCACGGTAGTTCTGACGGTGGTTTTCGCCGACCAGACACTCGCAACGGTGTTCGAGGCCACCAGAATTCGATCCGACATCGGTCCGAACCAGGCGTGGTACACAGAAAACCTGCGCTACTACTACCTGTTGCTGCCGACGGTCGACGGGTCGATGTCGCGGCGGTTCGGTTTCCTTATCACCGCGCTGGCGCTCTTCGTATCGATTTTCATGATGTTGCGGCGCAAGCGGATTCCGGGCATTGCCCGCGGACCGGCGTGGCGCCTGATGGGCGTGATCTTTGGCACCATGTTCTTCCTGATGTTCACGCCGACGAAGTGGGTGCACCACTACGGACTCTTCGCGGCGGTGGGCGCGGCAATGGCCGCGTTGGCGACAGTGATGGTGTCACCTGCGGTGCTGCGATGGTCGCGCAACCGGATGACGTTCCTGGCAGCCGTATTCTTCGTGCTGGCATTGTGTTTCGCCACCACCAACGGGTGGTGGTACGTCTCCAGCTACGGGATCCCGTTCAACAGCAGCATGCCGCGGCTCGGCCCGATCACCATCAGCACAGTCTTTTTCGCGCTCTTCATAGTCACCGCGCTGTATGCGACGTGGCTGCATTTCGTCCCGCACGGACACGGGGAAGGCCGCATCGCACGATCGCTGACAACGGCGCCCATCCCGATCGCCGCCGGCTTCATGGTGCTGGTGTTCGTCGCATCGATGCTCTACGGCGTGGTGCGTCAGTACCCGACGTACTCCAATACGGCGTCGAACCTGCGCGCGTTCGGGGGCGGCTGCGGACTTGCCGACGACGTGCTCGTGGAACCCGACTCCAACAACGGGTTCTTAGCTCCGCTGCCGGGAGAGTACGGAAACCTGGGACCGCTCGGCGGTGTGAGCCCGGTCGGATTCACACCCAGCGGGGTGCCGGAACGCATCATCGCCGAGACGATTCGCGGGCCCGTGCCGCAGCCGGGCACCGACTATGACTGGGACGCGGCATCGAGGCTGGCGACACCGGGGGTCAACGGCTCGACGGTGCCACTGCCCTACAAGCTCAACCCGGCGCGGGTACCGATGGCGGGCAGCTTTTCCGGCGGCCCGCAGCAGCAGGCCACGCTGACGTCGGCCTGGTACCGGTTGCCCGCGGACGACGGTGCCCACCCGTTGGTGGTGATCACCGCCGCAGGCACGATCACCGGCAACAGCGTGCTCAACGGCCACGTCGTCGGGCAGAGCGTGGAATTGGAGTACGCGCGCCCGGGTCCGGACGGTGCTCCGCTGCCCGCGGGACGTGTGGTGCCCTACGACATCGGACCCGCGCCGTCGTGGCGGAACCTTCGGTTCGACCGTTCTGAGATCCCTGCCGACGCGATGGCGGTTCGGGTCGTCGCCGCCGACAAATCGCTGACGCCCGGCGACTGGATCGCCGTGACCCCGCCACGCGTGCCGGACGTGCGGACGCTGCAGCAGTACGTCGGCTCGACGCAGCCCGTGCTGATGGACTGGGCGGTGGGGCTGGCGTTCCCGTGCCAGCATCCGATGTTGCATGTCGACGGCGTGACGGAGGTACCCGCCTTTCGGGTCACGCCCGACTACGAAGCGAAGATTCACGACACCGACACCTGGCAGGGCGGCGACAGCGGCGGCCTGCTGGGGATCACGGATCTGCTGCTGCGGGCATCCGTGATGTCGACCTACCTGTCAGATGATCTGGGTCGGGACTGGGGCTCGCTGCGCAAGTTCGACACCATCGTGCGCGCCGCGCCCGCGGAGCTCGACCTCGGGACCGCGACCCGCAGCGGACTGTGGAAGCCCGGGCGGATCCGCATCAAGCCCTGACGGGTGCCGCAGGTGGGATTACCTGAGCGCATATTGGGCAACTCCTAGCTGTTACATCGCGGCGGAGGCAAGGAG
This sequence comes from Mycobacterium sp., assembly GCA_032159965.1. GTDB lineage: Bacteria > Actinomycetota > Actinomycetes > Mycobacteriales > Mycobacteriaceae > Mycobacterium. The sequence goes on along the minus strand of JAVHWG010000621.1, from coordinate 1,471 downwards.
ACGGCGGTGGCGACCAGGCAGAAACTCACCCAGGATCAGCGAAACTCCTTCATCGCCGCGCAGCTGGGCTGGACGATGGATGCGTTCGACTACTTCATCGTCGTGCTCGTTTACGCCGACATCGCGAAGACCTTCAACGTCAGCACCACCCAGGTCGCCTTCATGACGACGGCCACGCTGGTGATGCGTCCCGTCGGCGCACTGATTTTCGGGCTGTGGGCAGATCGCGTCGGTAGACGAGTGCCGCTGATGGTCGACGTGACGTTCTACTCCGTCGTCGGTTTCCTCTGCGCGTTCGCACCGAATCTGACCGTGCTGATCATCCTGCGGGTGCTGTACGGCATCGGGATGGGCGGCGAATGGGGTCTGGGCGCCGCCCTGGCGATGGAGAAGATCCCACGGGAGCGGCGCGGCTTCTTCTCCGGGGTGCTGCAGGCCGGGTACTCCTGCGGATATCTGCTCGCCACCGTTGCCGCGCTCATCGTGATCGACTGGCTGGACCTGTCCTGGCGATGGCTGTTCGGCCTCAGCATCGTTCCAGCTTTGATCTCGTTGATCATCCGATCACGGGTGAAGGAGTCCGAGGTGTGGGAGGCCTCCCGCGAGCGGATGAAGGTGACGAAAACCCGGGTCAAGGATCTGCTGGTCGATCCCAAGATCATCCGCCGCTTCATTTACCTCGTGTTGTTGATGACTGCATTCAACTGGATGAGTCACGGTACCCAAGATGTGTATCCGACGTTCCTGCATGCCAATTCGAACGGGGGAGCTGGACTGGACAGCGTCACCGCGAAGTGGATCGTCGTGATCTACAACGTCGGCGCGATCATCGGCGGCCTGCTGTTCGGCCGTCTGTCCGAGAAATACGGGCGCCGCTACACGATCATTTTCTGCGCCCTGCTGGGACTGCCGATAGTGCCGCTGTTCGCCTTCTCGACCACCGCGGCGATGCTGTGTCTGGGATCCTTCCTGATGCAGGTTGCCGTTCAAGGCGCCTGGGGCGTCATCCCCGCGCACCTCACCGAGATGTCCCCCGACGCGATCAGAGGCTTCTATCCCGGCGTGACGTACCAACTCGGCAATCTCCTTGCGGCGATGAACCTTCCGATTCAGGAGCGCCTCGCACACGCGCACGGATACCCGTTCGCTCTAGCGGCCACGATCATTCCAGTGCTGATAGCTGTCGCCTTCCTGACGTTGATCGGTAAGGACGCCAAGGGAATTGAATTCGGCACCGAGGAAAGTGCCAAGCTCACCGCTGCGCCCACGTGACGTATCGATTTATCTAGGCCTACAGCGAAGCGGAGGCTATGGTTTCGACAGCTGATGTCACCGCCGACCCCGGGGAGAATTGATGGGCAACTACAAGGTCGTGGTTGTCGGAACCGATGGTTCCGAGACTTCGCTGCGTGCAGTCGACCGCGCGGCGGAGATCGCTGCCGAGTCGAAGGCCAAACTGATTGTGGCCAGC
>JAVHWG010000577.1:0-5171 GCA_032159965.1 Mycobacterium sp. | reverse complement strand
GTACGAAACCTGGTGTACGGTCGGCGATTTCGTCAAGCATGAGCTCCTGTGTCGGCACGTTGCGCAGGAAGACCTCGAGCAGGGCCTTGCGAGTCACGCCGTCGGGCAGAGATAGACCGAGCTCGCGGTCACACAGATCGGGCGAGCGCAGCCGCGGGTCCAGCCCGTCCGGTTTCCCCGACGTGGCGACGAACGCCACTCCCGGGGTTGCGACCGCCGAACGGATTTCGCCGAGAATGAGCGTCGCCACCGGCTCCGCGGGCATCGGCAGCAGCGCGTCGATGTCGGTGACCAACAGCACCCCGCCGCCGTCGCGGACGCTCGCCACCGCCTCGGCGACCGCTTTCAGCCGGTCCTGTGCGGTGAGCGCTCCGACGTCGGGCCCGTCGAGCTCGACGAGCCGCCGCCCGTCGCACACGGCGCGCACCACTGTCGCCTTGCCGACACCTTGCGGACCTGACACCAGCACACCGAGATTCGCGTTCGCGCCCAGCTTCTGCAGCAGCTGCGGCTCGTCAAGGGCGAGCTTGAGCCATTCCGAAAGCCGACCGGCCTGCTCATGTGCGCCCTTGAGATCGTCGATGCTGACCGCCGACACCAAAGCCCCGGTCGCCCTGCCCCCGGTGGTGGTCCGGTGTGTCACCGCAGCGATCCCCGCACCCCACGTCACCGACGAGTTCGGCTGCACACTGACCGGCCCTTGCGGGTCCACGCCCGTGACGGTCAGCAACTCCGATGTCCACGTGATCCCCACCGACGACGTCAGCGCCGCGCTCGCCGCCGACGTCGACGTGCCCGGACCCAAGTCCCGGGGCAGCAGAGACACCGTGTCACCTACCGTCGTCACCTTGCCCAGCAAGGCCATTCGTAGGGTGGCGGGCGAAACCGATTGACGGGCAAGGTTCGATCCGCTGAGCGTCACCGACTTGGCCCCGTACACCGTCACCGGCGCGACGACCACCTGGGTGTCCTCACGCAGTCCGGCATTGGAGAGGATCACGTCGTCGAGCAGTACCGTTCCAGTGGGCACGCCGGGACCGGCCAGTCCGACGACCGCCGCCGTCGTGCGAGAACCCGTCAGCGACACTGCATCCCACTCTCGGATGCCCAGGGCGGCAACAGCTTCGGGGTGAAGCCGGACGACGCCGCGACGTGAGTCGACCGCTGAGGTGTTCAGGCGGGCGGTTAGTGTCAGGGTCGGCATGTCTTCAGTTATTCAAACTCAGCGGTGCGGCGGTCTGCGCAAACCGAGGCGCGCCACCGACCGCCGGTGCGGCTGCGCGCGACGGATCTGGCGCCGTTGCGCGCGCTGCTGCCTCGGTTTGGAATCCCACACCTCCGGATGGCCTGCGATCCAGCGCTTGGTGCGCACCGCGAACGGAATGTGGATCACGTAGGCCACGATGATGGCCATGATGACCAGGTAGCCGAAGTAGATCGACGCCGCTACCCCGATCGCGAGGAGGACGAGCAGCGGGAAGGTCATGTTCGGCGAGATCGCGAACGTGTGGACCTTCCTCATCGGGATCGCACTGACGACGAGCAGCGAAACGCCGATCATCCAGATGATCACCGTCCACTCGGCCCACTCCGTGTTCCACCATCCGCCCGGCCACTGCATCCTGGCCGCCAGCGGCCCGATCGCCCCGATCGCGCCGGCGGGGGCGGGCATGCCGACGAAGTACTCCTTGGCGTATGCGGGCTGAACCGCGTCGAGTGCCGCGTTGAACCGGGCGAGACGCAACACGATGCAAACGGCGTACACCAGGACGACGATCCATCCCACTCGCGAATGCTGCAGCAGCGTCCAGTAGACGATGAACGCCGGAGCCACACCGAAGTTCACCGCGTCGGCGAGCGAGTCGAGCTCCTGGCCCATCCGTGACGTCGCGTTGAGCACCCGCGCGATGCGGCCGTCCAGAGCGTCGAGGATCGCCGCACCCGCCAGCAGCGCCAGCGCTGTCGTCACCTCGCCGTCGTGGGCGAGCTTGACCGACGTCAGCGCGAGGCAGATCGCGGTGACGGTCATTGCGCTCGGCAGGAGCTTCAACGGCGAACTCACGTTGCGCGTCATGGCAGCTCAGCGAGGACGGTCTCGGCGCCCACTGCGCGCTGGCCCGACGTGACCAGCAGCGTCGAGCCGTGGGGCAAGTACGTGTCCAGCCGGGATCCGAACCGGATCAACCCGTAGGTGTCGCCGACGGTCAGCTTGTCGCCGGCCCTGACGTCGCAGACGATGCGGCGGGCCAGCACTCCGGCAATCTGTACGACGATGACGTCCTGCCCCTCGTCGGTACGGATCCACACGCTGTTGCGTTCGTTCTCGTCGCTGGACTGTGGCCGGTCCGCGGACATGAACTTGCCCGGTCGGTGATCCACCGCGATGATCTGCCCGCCGACAGGCACGCGCTGCACGTGGACGTCGAACAGCGACAAGAAGATGCTGACGCGCGGCCGGGGCTCGGCGGGCAATCCCAGCTCGGCGGGCGGCGCCGCGGTGTCGACCAGCGTGATCTGCCCGTCGGCGGGCGCGACGACTACGCCGGGACGGTCAGGAGGCACGCGGGCGGGATGCCGGAAGAACGTCGCGCTGGCGGCGGCAGCCGACAATCCGGCGGTCCGCATCCAGCGCCGATTGCGGCCGGCCGCGGCGAACAGCATCCCGGCGGCAACGAACGGGAAGCCGGCGGGATGCATCGGCGGGACCGTCGACCGGACCAGCTCGATGAGTCGGGATGCTTCGGACTCACCTTCGTCGGCCGGGAGGTGCGGGCGTCTGGCCATCGGGCGCTATCTTAGGTCCCAGATGTGGACCTGCGATCCGGCCGTCAGCTCGGTGACCTCTTCGTCGATCTCCAGCAGGCAGTTCGCGGAGGCAAGCCAGCGCAGGTGATGTGACGCCGGTGGGCCGTAGGAGGTGACCGAACCGGCAGTGCGATCGAAAACGCCGCGACGGAACTGGCGTTTTCCTGCAGGCGATTTCAGCCCGTCGGCAAGTACGGCGGTGCTTGTCGGCCGGTGCGTCGACGGCAGCGCCATCGCGGCGCGCAGCGCGGGCCGGACGAAAACCTCGAAGGACACCAGCGCGCTCACCGGATTGCCGGGCAACGTGACGATCGACGTGCCTGCGGCGCTGCCCGCGCCCTGCGGCATGCCGGGTTGCATCGCCACTTTGACGAACTCGACGGCCCCGGAGCCGCTCAACGAATCCTTCACCACCTCGTAGGCACCGGCGCTGACACCGCCGGTGGTAATGATCAGATCGGCCGAGGGGGCGTGGGTGTCGAGCGTCTGGCGGAACTCCTCGACATCGTCGCGGGTCGTCGCGACTGCGACCACGTCAGCGCCGGCGTCACGCACCGCTGCCGCGAGCATCACGGCATTCGACTCGTAGATCTGGCCCGGCAACAGCGGTTGTCCGGGCGACACCAACTCCTCGCCCGTCGAGACCACCAGCACCCGCTGCCGAGGAACGACGGTCAGCTCCGTCAATCCCAACGCGGCGGCCAGCCCCAGCCCAGCCGGCGTGACGACCGTGCCGGCATGCAACACCGTGACACCCGCGGTGACGTCCTCGCCCGCGCGGCGGATGTGCTGACCGTGTTTGGCCGCGGCACGGATCTCTACGATTTCCGTCCCGCCGTCGGTGGACTCCACCGGCACGACGCCGGTCGCCCCGGCCGGCATCGGTGCGCCCGTCATGATGCGGTGCGCTGTGCCGGCTTTCAGGGTCAGTGCGTCGGTGCGGCCGGCCGGGATGTCCTCGGCGACGGGCAGCACCACGGGGTTGCGTTCGGTGGCCGCCGCGACGTCGTCGGCGATCACGGCGTAGCCGTCCATCGCGGAGTTGTCGAACCCGGGCAGCGACAGCGGCGCCACCACATCCACGGCAAGCACCAGTCCCGCGGCGTCGGCCAGCGCGACGGCCTCAGCATGGCGCGGCCGGATCAGATCGGCCACGACCCGGACGTGCTCGTCGACTGTCCGCATCACACCGGATAGGTGACGCCGGTCAGCTCCTCGGACACCTCCCAGAGCCGGCGCTGGCGTGCCTCGTCGTGTGATTTAGCGCTGGACTTGACGACCTTCGGATAGCCGCGCTGCTCGGCGAACCCGCCGGGGCCGTAGTACTGGCCGCTATGTGCCGACGGATCGGTGGCCGCGCGCAGAGTGGGCAGTGCGCCCATCTCGGCACTCTGAAAGATGTAGCGGCCGAACACTTCCGCGGGCTTGCGCAGGAAGGCGGGGGAGTTGCGCACCAGCTCCGTGTCCGACACTCCGGGGTGCGCCGCGAGTGCGGCAGTAGGTGCGTCCTTGAGCTTCAGCCGACGCTGCAGCTCGTAGATGAACAGCAGGTTGGACAGTTTCGACTGCCCGTACGCGGCGACCCGGTTGTAGCTGCGTTCCCACTGCAGATCGTCGAAGTGGATATCGGCGATGATCCGGTGCCCGATGCTGCTGACGGAGACGACGCGGGATCCCTCGACGGGCAGCAGCCGGTCCAGCAGTAGTCCGGTGAAGGCGAAATGACCAAGGTGGTTGGTGCCGAACTGCAGCTCGAACCCGTCCTTGGTGTTGCCCTTGTCGGTGTACATCACGCCCGCGTTGTTGATCAGCAGGTCGATGCGCTGGTGCGCGGATTTGAGCTCCTCGGCCGAGGAGCGGATCGCGTCCAGCGAGGTGAGGTCGAGCTGCTGCACGGTGACGACGGCGTTTGGGCTCTTGGCTTTGATCTGGGCGACCGCGTCATTGCCTTTGTCCACGTTGCGGACGGCGAGCACCACCTGGGCGCCCTTGTCGGCCAATGCCGCCGCTGTGTAAAAACCGAGCCCGGTGTTGGCCCCCGTCACGATCGCGAGGCGGCCGGACTGGTCCGGAATGTCGGCAGTCGTCCACTTGCTACTCACAGGGTCTCTCCTTTGGACGCACGTATCGTCGTTACCGGTCAAAGCTAATTCAACAGGAACCTGTGATCGATGGCCTTTGCCGAGCCCGCTAATCCACCCAGCCGACGTGCTCCGTTCATGTGGGCGGTATCCGCCGCGCTCGGGTGGACGCTGCCCGTTGCCGCTCAGATCGTGTGGCTGATCGTGCTGCCCAAGCCGGGGTGGCTGCACGTGACAGTCGCCGTGGTCACCGCCGTGCTGGTGATGCTGCACGTGTCGGTGGTT
>JAVHWG010000551.1:0-5757 GCA_032159965.1 Mycobacterium sp. | reverse complement strand
GGGCCCGGATCGACGATTCCGCTGCGTTCCCACGGCGCGGCGCCGGGCGTTCGCCGCGGTTTTCGGGTAAGCCAGTGATCGGAGGCGTCGTCGTCGTGAGAGCGTCGAGGGCCAGGAGTGGCGCTGTCGCCGTCACTCATGTCCTACAGCCTCCGTCGGAAGTGGGGTACCAATCCTGTCTTGCGACCGTGCAACTGACGGCCCCCGCTGTGTCTGTAGCAGCACAAGGATGCATCCCGCTCCGTTGCGGGATACAACCAGGCTTACATCCTACGTAGACATTGTCATAAACGTGATGTCGGAACCGTCTCGGTCAGCCGCCGGAATTCATAACATCCGCTCCGGCAGGCACAACGCAGTCGTCGGGGTCCGACAACCAGCCTTCGGGCAGGGCGACGGATGCGGCTGAACCCTGCCGGCCCCGCGGGCCCGTCGCCGCTTCGGGGAAGGGAATGTCGCCGTCGAGCCTGCTCAGCAGGTCGCTCAGCTCGGTCATAGTGGTGACGAGCGCCAACGCCCTGCGGAGGTCCGGCCCGGCCGGGAAACCGTGCAGGTACCACGCGATGTGCTTGCGCATGTCCCGCATGCCTTTGTCCTCGCCGAAGTGCTGGGTCAGCAGCTCGCCGTGACGCCGCATGATCTGTGCGACCTCGCCAAGCCGTGGAGGCTCGGCGGCCGGGGCGTCGGCGAGGGCCGCGGACAGTTCGGCGAAAAGCCACGGTCGACCAAGGCAGCCGCGGCCGATGACTACGCCGTCACAGCCAGTGGCCGCCATCATCGCCGCGGCGTCGGCAGCGTCGAAGATGTCACCGTTACCCAGTACGGGGATGGACCCGACGTGCTGCTTGAGCGCCGCGATCTGATCCCAGTCGGCGGTTCCCGAGTAGCGCTGCGCCGCCGTACGGGCGTGCAGGGCGACGGCCGCGGCGCCTTCGGATTCGGCGATCCGCCCGGCGTCGAGGTGGGTGTGGTGCGCGTCGTCGATGCCAATACGGAACTTCACCGTGACGGGGATCCCGGTGCCCTCCGTGGCCCGCACCGCCGCAGCCACGATCTGGCCGAAAAGCCTGCGCTTGAACGGCAGCGCCGCACCACCGCCACGCCGGGTAACCTTGGGCACCGGGCAGCCGAAGTTCATGTCGATGTGATCGGCAAGCCCGTCATCGGCGATCATCCGGGCGGCCGCGTAGGTGGTGTCCGGGTCCACGGAGTACAGCTGTAGCGATCGCGGCTGCTCATCTGGGGCGAATGTCACCATGTGAAGGGTCGACGGATGCCGCTCGACGAGAGCGCGAGCCGTCACCATCTCGCACACGTAGAGACCGCTGACGGTGCCCGCACGGGCGATCTCGAGTTCCCGGCACAGCGTGCGGAATGCGACGTTTGTCACGCCTGCCATCGGGGCCAGAACCACCGGGCTGCGCAGGGCGAGAGGCCCAATGTGCAAACCGCTCACCGCTGTCGTCCGGTGTCCGGCCGCGGCAGCTGTGGTCATTAGGTCCCGGCTGACGCCATCGCCCGATTGGCGTCGCGCTTTTGCGCCCTGCGGGCTTCTCGCTCGAGCCGGCGACGCTTCGAGTCCTCGAATTTGTCGCACGCCGCCTCGAGCTCCTCGATCAGCAGTGCGAGATCATCGCGCATTGCCGCTGCCTCACCGGTGAAGTCTTCGCGGTCGAAGATCCGCCATTTCTTCAACACCGGCCTCACCACGTCGTCGAGGTGAATACGCGGGTCGTAGACACCGCCGACGGCGATGATGACGGCCTTGCGCCGGAATTCCGGGACGGTGTAACCGGGCATCTTGAAGTTGCGCAGCACGCGGTGCAGCGACTTCATCGCCTGGTTCGGGGCGATCTCCAGGCCCGCCTCCGACACGTCGCGGTAGAAGATCATGTGCAGGTTCTCGTCGGCGGACACTTTGGCGAGTAGCTGGTCAGCGACCGTCTCGTTGCAGGCCTTGCCGGTGTTTCGGTGCGAGACACGGGTGGCCAGCTCCTGGAACGTCACATAGATGACGGAGTCGAACAGGCTGTCGGCGAACATGTCGCCCTGCTGGTTCTGGCCGGGGCTGAAGCCGCGGGTCATCTGCTCGACGCGAAGCTTCTCCAACTCGACCGGGTCGATGGCGCGGGTGACGACGAGGTAGTCGCGCAGCGCGATGCCGTGACGGTTCTCCTCAGCGGTCCAGCGGTTCACCCAGTTGCCCCAGGCGCCGTCCATACCGAAGTTCATCGCGATCTCGCGGTGGTAGGAGGGCAGGTTGTCCTCCGTGAGCAGGTTCTGGATCATCGACACCTGCGCCACTTCCGACAGTTTCGATTCCTCCGGGTGCCAGTCCTGCCCGCCCAGCGCGTAGTAGTTCTTGCCGTCCGACCACGGGATGTAGTCGTGCGGGTTCCAGTCCTTGTGCATGGAAAGATGGCGGTTGAGGTTTCTTTCAACCACCGGTTCGAGCTCATGCAAAAGGTGCAAGTCGGTCAAATTCTCAGACATGGGATCTCCTCCTCCGTGCGTCCGGAGCTTCTCCAGTTATCTGTACCTACGGGTTGCATTCAATATATCTGTGTCGCTCGGTGACATTCAAGTTCCCACTCCCTGTGAACCGCCTTCGGCGTGCTGCGCAAGGGATTCGGGCGCGGTACTATCCGCGTGGGCGTCCGCCCAGCTCAACACCCAGGCGCGCGGTTGCAGTCACACTACGGAGGTCGTGAACACGTGAGAAAGCTCATTGCGATCGGGGTGGGCGCCGCTGGCGTGGCGATCGCCCTGGTAGGCCAGGGAACCGCGGCGGCTGCTCCGGACGTGTCCGGTCAGACCTACGCCAAGGCGAAGGAAACGCTGTCCGGAGCGGGACTGACGCCGGTCGTCGCGACGCGCGTGGGGGATCGGGTCGCCGAGGACGATTGCGTCGTCGACCGTGTCCAGGACGCCAATTTCGTCAACGGCACCGGCAGCCCGGCCTCGAATACCGTCAAGGTCTACCTGAACTGCTACGGCACCACCGCAGCGAACAACAAGCCCGGCTATTCCAACCAGGACCCGATGAGCAAGACCGTCAAGGCGGCCCAGGCAGAGGAATAGTCGGCTGGCTAGTCCCTAATGGTGTGTGAGGCTTCGAAGCTCACTCGGCTGAGAAGCAGCTTCACGCAGTAGTCGATGAACTCGTCGCGCGTCGCTCGAAGGTCACCGGTCAGGTAAGCGGTGAAAAGGCCCGTCAGCGCGCCGATCAAACCGGTTGCCACCATGTTCTGCAGCACCGGGTCACTGATCGTCGTGAGCTGGCGCTGCAACAGGTCGATGAAACGCGGCATCCATGCGGCGCCGGACTGCACCAGAACGGGTTCGACCTGGGGCGCCAGCAGCAGCACCCGGCCCCGCACCGGATCGTCGACCATCAGTGCAACGAAACGTTCGACGGCTTCGCGCGGCGTGGTGGCCGACATCAGTGTGGCCATGGCGCGGGCACAGACGTCGTCGTAAACGGCCCGAACGAATTCGTCTCTGTCCGAGAAGCTTTCGTAGAAATAGCGTTCGGTCAGTCCGCTCTCGCGGCAAACCGCCCGCACGGTCAGCGCAGGGCCGCCCTCACCGCCGAGAAGCGTGGCGCCTGCCGCGATCAATGCGTCGCGGCGCAGCGCCTGGCGGTCTTCGATCGGGACACCGGACCAGCGGCGCGGTCCCGACCCGCCCTTCGAGCGAACGCCCGTCGCCCGTTGACCCGTCGCCACCGCTCTCCTAGACTGTCATTTGACAACGCACGTAGTCAGATTTGCTGACGCTAGCGCTGACAGGAACCCTCAGTGACACAAGATACTTCCGCGGGCGCCCCGCTGACCAGCGACGGCGTCCGCACAGGCTGCCCGGCCACCGCCGGTGGCTACGACGCGCCCCCGGCGCCGCTGGGGCCGGACTCGCTGACGTGGAAGTACTTCGGCGATTGGCGGGGCATGTTGCAGGGCCCATGGGCGGGGTCCATGCAGAACATGCACCCACAACTCGGAGCGGCCGTCGAAGAACATTCGACATTCCCGCGTGAGCCGTGGCCGCGTGTTCTTCGATCGCTGTACCCGATCGGCGGAGTGGTGTTCGACGGGGACCGTGCACCGGTCACCGGAGCGCAGGTGCGCGACTACCACACCGACATCAAGGGCGTGGACGCGAAGGGCCGCCGTTACCACGCGCTGAATCCCGATGTCTTCTACTGGGCGCACTCGACGTTCTTCATGGGCACGATCCACGTGGCCGAGCGGTTCTGCGGGGGGATCAGCGAGGACGAGAAGCGCCAGCTGTTCGACGAGCACATCGCGTGGTACCGGATGTACGGGATGAGCATGCGTCCGGTGCCCGCCACGTGGGAGGAGTTTCAGGCCTACTGGGATCACATGTGCCGCGAAGTTCTCGAGGACAACAAGGCCACCCGCGACGTCCTGGACCTTGCACATTACCCGAAACCCTGGTTCGCGCAGTGGGTTCCGGACATCCTGATGAAACCGTTGCAGACGCGGGTGGTTGCGCCGTTCATGGTGTGGCTGTGTGTGGGGCTCTATGACGAGCCGGTGCGCGAACTTCTCGGCTACAGCTGGACGGCACGAGACGAATGGCTGCACCGGCGCATGGGAAGTCTTGTCCGGTATGCGTTCGTCGTCGTACCCAAACGATTACGCAAACATCCGCGCGCGCGTGCGGGTTGGGACCGGGCCACCGGCCGAATCGCCGCTGACAGCCCGCTGCCGGAAACTCCCGCGCGGAATTTGCCACCGCTGGATGAGCGGGACAAACCCACCCACTACTGTCCGGTCGTCGGCGTCTAGTCCGCCGCAGGACGGTAATCTAGCGAAGGTGAACGCCCCCGAGTTGCTCGGCGGCCGCTACGAACTTCGTGGGCTGTTGGGCCGCGGTGGCATGGCAGAGGTTCGCGATGGCTGGGACACCCGACTCGCCAGGCCCGTCGCGGTGAAGATCCTGCACCCGGGCTTCGCCAACTATCCCGGCGGTCGTGAGCGGTTCGAAGCCGAGGCGCGAGCAGCCGCCCGGCTGGATAACTCGCACGTCGTCGCAGTGCATGACAGCGGCGAGCACAATGGCATGCCGTTCATCGTTATGGAGCGGTTGCCGGGTGAGTCCCTTCACGACCGCATTGCGCAGGGTCCCCTGCCGCAGCCGCTGGTCCGGGCGGTGCTCGATGACATCCTGTCCGCGCTGAGCACCGCGCATGCGCACGGCATCCTGCACCGCGACATCAAACCGGCGAACATCCTGTTCTCCCCGGCGGGAGACGCGAAGCTCAGTGACTTCGGTATCGCCAAGAGTGGGGAGGTCAGTCTTACCGCAACCGGGCAGGTGTTCGGGACCATGGCCTACATGAGTCCTGACCGGGTGTGTGGCAAGCCCGCGACCCCGGGTGACGACGTCTACGCGGTCGGCGTCGTGGGTTATGAGGCGTTGACGGGTCGCCGACCCTTCATGCAGCAAGACCTCGCGGCGCTGGCCGGGGCGATTCTGCACCAGGATCCGCCGCCGCTTGGGGCGTTGCGCCCCGACGTCGACCCGGTACTGGCGGCGATCGTGCAGCGCGCGATGGCCCGCGACCCAGCGGTGCGGTATCCGAGCGTCGCGGCGATGCGTGCCGACCTGGCGGGTCACGCGCCGATCCCCGTGGGACGGTCGGGCACGCGCGTCATGAGTGCGCCGTTTCCGGCGCCGATGTCGATGGCGCCGCCATTGGTCGAAAGACCGCCTACGCGGCGACGCACGGTT
>JAVHWG010000528.1:0-3835 GCA_032159965.1 Mycobacterium sp. | reverse complement strand
CCAACCATCCGGTCTTCGGGCTCACCACCGGCAGATACAGCCGGTCCTGCAGGTCGGCGATCTTCGCGGCGTAGGCGGAGTCGCTTCCGAGTAGGGCAGCGGCCTCGCGGTATTTGCCGAACAGCTGCCAGACAAGCTCCTGGGCGTACGTGATGCCCTTGGCCGTGGTCGGTCCCTGCTCGGGTGACCAGTCGCTGTCGTCGATGAGCACCTCGCGGGTACTGCCGTCCGGCTCGACCACCGTCGTCGTGATCAGCCGTGCCTCCCAGAACTCGCAGGCGCCCTTCATCATCGGGAGGATCTTGCGCAGGAAGGCGGTGTCCTGCGTGTACTCGTAGTGCTCAAAGAGCGAGTTGCACAGCCACGCATTGCCGGCCGGGTGCCACCACCAGCCCATGCCGCCGAAGACGTTCGTCGAGATCGCGGTGGTCCAGCCGGCGACCTTGCCGGAGCTGTTCCGGAACCAGTTGCGCGGGTCGTTGAACAGCTTCTGCGTTTGCGTCGTCCACGACGAAAGCTGCGACAGGAGGTAGTCGGCGTAGGCGTCGAAGCTGTCCCCGAGGCCGGCGCGGTCGGACAGCCAGTAGTTCATCTGCACGTTGATGTCGGTGTGGTAGTCAGCCATCCACGCCGGGTCGTTGCGGTCGAGCCACAGACCCTGCAGGTTCAGCGGCACGCTGGTGCGCGACCCGGTGATCATCAGATAGCGCCCGTACTGCAGGTAACTGGCTTCCAGTTCCGGGTCGGGGATGGCGCCGGTCGCGCCGCGTGCCTCCAACCGAGACGCGGTGTCCATCACGCGTTGCGTCCGAGTGGACCTGCCCAGATCGATGGTGAACCTGTTGAACAGTGACTGGTAGTCGAGGACGTGCGTGTGCAGCAGGACGTCCGGATCGACCGCGGCAGCAGCTGTGGCCTTGCTGCGGGCGCGCGCCGTCGGGTCGACGGCCGGATCGATGAATCCGCTGGCCGGATCGGGGACGTAGTTCGTGCCTCCGCAGAGGACGAGCACGACTTCACGGCAGCCGGCGAACGTCACTGCGCCGCCGCTCCCAGCCACCGTGCCGCCGACGACTGCAACGGTGGCGAGCGCGCCGTATGCCAAGCCGTTGGCCAGCCTGCCGCTGAACGATGCGACGCGCCCCGCGGCCTGCGTGCTCTCGCCGTGCGTGCCGGTGAGCGCCACGCTGCCGGTGTAGGTGCCGCCGCCGCTCTGCGTGAGCCGCACGACGATGACGTCGTCCGGATGGCTCGCGTACACCTCGCGGCGGTAGTGGACGTTGCCGAGACGATAGGTCACCGACACGACACCATTGCCCAGATCGAGTTCGCGTCGGTAGTCGGTGACGCCGCTGTGCTCCGGGATGCGCACATAGGCCTTGGTAAGGAGCGACAGCGTGCCGAAGTTCGTTGCGTCGTACGGGAACTGACCGTCTGAGCCGAGCGCCGCGTTGAGCCCGCCGGTCCACAGCGTCGAGTCGGTGACGTAGAGCGCCTCCTGCGCGGGGTCGCCGGTGACCAGTGCGCCCAGCCGGCCGTTGCCGATCGGCAGGCCCTCTTCGATGATCTTGGACTCGGAACCGGGGGTCCGGTACCAGAGCGTCGCTGCATCCGGTGAGCGGACGATCGAGGACCGGGCGGGCCGGACGACCTCGCCACGCGCGGTGAACGTGGGCAATGCCCCCAGCGCGACCAGGGCGCCGCTGGCTCGAAGAAAGTTCCGCCGTGACGTGAGATGCAGCGGGTCGTCCCTGTTCGACAAATTCATGGCTAGCCTGTCCCTTCGATCCCTTGAGTCATCCGATGTATCCCGGAGGACCGATCCTCACGATTCGGACACATCGGATATGCACGGTCGAAAGTATTGGATACATCCGAGCTTTGCGCAAGACCATGTTCAAGCACATCGCGCGGGACGGGACCCACGACACGACCTCGCGGCCCGGCACTACGCAGAAATAGGTGACGTCGTGAAGTATCGCCAGTCCCCCGGCGCTAATGGCTTCTGCCGGGTGTGTGTTTAGCAGGCTGGGTTCGGTAGCGGTTGGCGGGTCAGCATTCGTGGGTGCTGATCTTCGATGAGGTCTTGCAGCAAACTGCATGCCCGAGCGGCGCGGCCACATCTCCTCACAACCAGTGACGCCGATCTTGGCCGTCCCGTAAGGGCCTGATCCCCGGGCGGCGGACCGATAGCGGATCGACATTCGGGACGCGGCCGGGCCAACTTGCAGTGAGTCCGGAGCATCCAGGGTTGTACCCGCACGAGCAGGCGGTGTGGCTTTGCCGATGGTTGCGTCAGCCGATCTGCTCGAACAGGGACACTATGATCCCTTCAGGGCCACGCACGTAGGCCATCCGCACGCTGTTCTCGTACTCGCCGATGCCGCCGACGAGCCCGTACCCGTCCATAGCCAACGCATCGACGACCGCCTCGAGGTTGTCGACCTCGAATGACACGTTGCGCAGGCCAATCTCGTTGGCCATCGCTGTGGGCGATCCGGGCACGTGGTCGGGCGTGACGAAGCTCGCGAGCTCCAGCCTGGGCCCTCCGTCGGGCGGCCGCAGCATTGCGATCTCACAGTGCGCGCCCGGGATACCGCAGACGGTCTCCACGAACTCGCCCTCCACGGATCCGGTGCCCTCGACCTCGAGACCCAGCTCGACGAAAAACGCCGTTGCTCTGTCGAGGTCCGCCACGGTGATGCCGACGTGGTCGAAGCGTCGCACGTGGGCCATGGGTACCAGTCTCCAGTTCTCGTAGGCGCCGTCTGCGTCGACGCCTTTGAAGGTGGGCAGCCGTGAACGCGCCCACCCCGAATGTCGATCCCGATGCTGACAGGCCGAGCAGTCAGCCTTGTTTGGCCCGAACGAGGCGCTCGACGGCTCGGGGTGCGGTGCGTTGGAAGTCGTTGAGCCGCACCCAGGTCGGGGTGACCACGACGCGCACCATCGAGTCGTAGAGCGCGCGCACCTGTTCCTCGAACCCAGCGTGCTGATCTTCTGGCATCGTCCGGAACGACGCCTCCAGATACTCATCGGGGACGCCGTCCTCCTCCCGTAAATCGGCCGTTCCCCGGACGAGCAGACAGCACGGCGGCGGGTAGACGTCGATGGTGAGGGCGATCCGCGGGTCGCGGTGCAGCGCGGCGACCTTGTCCGAGGTGGGAATGGTGAAGAAGAGGAAGCTGCCCTCGCGGAGCAGATAGCCGATCGGGACGGCCCGCGGGCTTCCGTCGGCCGCGGCATAGGCGATTTGCATGATCGGTTGCCTCTCGACCAGGTCGAGAGTGACCGGGTCGGTCAGGATCTCAGTGATGCGTGCGGTGTCCATGTCTCGCTCTCTGGCGGTGGTCTGTGGTCGGGGACAGTGGTCTTCTACGCGCCCAGCAGGCGACTTAGGTTCTCGAGTTCGTTGGCGCGGCCATCCACCAGTCGCTGGGCCCAGGTCTCGTCGTGCAGCGCCTCGACCGTCATCACGACCCGGGTCCCGCCGTCGATTCCGAGGGCGCTTGGATGCGAGTGAACCGCTTGCGGGACACGGTGGCCAGCGGCATGCCGGCCGAGGTCATGAACTCGATCGCCTCGGGTGCGGTGGCCGTCATGGTGTAGACGAGTTCGCCGCCTTCGCGTAGGTCGAGCGTGTCGACGCTGGTGGTGAAGCCATCGGCGCCCACCACCGAGCGATGCCATCGGGAGTCGTCCACAGCTTCCAGGTCGTCGCGGGATCTGTGGGGTAGGTCCGCTCGAGGCGGTGCGTGATGTTGTCCGTGAGGTCGGTCATCTCGGCACTCCTTGATGGCTGGGACGTCGCCGCGTGAGCATCGCATGGGTTGGG
>JAVHWG010000505.1:0-15132 GCA_032159965.1 Mycobacterium sp. | reverse complement strand
CACCGGCGTCTGGACCGACGAAATCCAGGCGCTGTCCAAGCAGCGCGGCAGGTTCCGGGTCAGGGCGTCCAAGGGGGTGCATATCGTCGTCCCCCGCGACCGGATCGTCAGTGAGGTCGCGATCATCCTGCGCACCGAGAAGTCGGTGCTCTTCGTGATCCCCTGGGGCACGCACTGGATCATCGGCACCACCGACACCGACTGGCACCTGGACCTGGCCCACCCGGCCGCCACCAAGGCCGACATCGACTACATCCTCGGCCGTGTCAACACCGTGCTCGCGACACCGCTGACCCACGATGACATCGACGGCGTCTACGCGGGCCTGCGCCCGCTTCTCGAGGGGGAGAGCGACGACACGTCGAAGCTGTCCCGTGAGCACGCGGTCGCCTCGCCCGCGCCGGGCCTGGTTGCCATCGCCGGCGGCAAGTACACCACCTACCGCGTGATGGGCGAGGACGCCATCGACGCGGCCAGCGAGTTCATCCCCGCCCGGGTGGCGCCGTCGATCACCGAGAAGGTGCCGCTGCTCGGCGCCGACGGCTACTTCGCTCTGGTCAACCAGGCCGAACGCGTCGGCGCCTACTACGGGTTGCACCCCTACCGGGTGCGCCATCTGCTGGACAGGTACGGCTCGCTGATCGGAGAGGTGCTTGCCATGGCCAGCGAACCCGGCGCCGAGAAGCCCGAGTTGCTGACGGCGATCACCGAGGCACCCGTCTATCTGAAGGTGGAAGCGGTCTACGCGGTCGCCGCCGAGGGCGCGCTGCATCTCGAGGACATCCTGGCCCGCCGGATGCGGATCTCGATCGAGTATCCGCACCGTGGTGTCGCCTGCGCCCGCGAGGTCGCCGAGACGGTGGCGCCGATCCTGGGCTGGAGTGAGGCCGACCTCCAGCGGGAGATCGACATCTACACCGCGCGGGTGGACGCCGAGGTGCAGTCACAACAGCAGCCCGACGACGCGTCGGCCGACGCGTTGCGCCAGGCCGCGCCCGAAGCGCGGGCCGAGATCCTGGAACCGGTGCCACTCAATTGAGGCGGGCTCCGCTGCCCGTGCGCGACGGGCTCGGCCCCGCGCGGCTACGACTGCGGGGCGGATGTGTGGTGGACGAGTTCCGCGATCGGTTCGGCTCGGCCGGCGCCGCCAAAGTGCTTGAGGGACAAGTGGTTGACGCCGACGGCACAGTGCTCGATGCAGACAGCATCGTGGCGCCAGGCGCCCATGTCTATCTCTACCGCGATCTGCCCGACGAGGTGCCGGTGCCGTTCGACCTCCCGGTGTTGTATCGCGACGGGAACATCGTCGTCGTCGACAAGCCGCACTTCCTCGCGACGATGCCGCGCGGGCGGCACGTCGCGCAGACTGCTCTGGTGAAGCTCCGCCGTGAACTCAACCTGCCGGACCTCAGCCCGGCACACCGGTTGGACCGGCTGACGGCGGGTGTGCTGCTTTTCACCGCTCGACGCGAGGTCCGCGGCAGTTACCAGACCCTGTTCGCGAACGGCCAGGTGAGGAAGACGTATGTCGCCGTGGCTGCCAAGGATGTCGACGGCCCCATCGTTGTGCGCAACCGAATCATCAAGCGGCGCGGGTGTTTACAGGCGGTAATCGAGCCGGGTGAACCGAACGCCGAGACCGTCGTCGAGCCGTTGGGCAATGGCCGCCACCGTCTGACGCCACGCACGGGTCGCACCCACCAGCTGCGGGTGCACATGGCGTCGGTTGGTGCACCGATCAACGGGGATCCCCTGTATCCCAAAGTGATTGACGTGGCACCCGACGACTTCTCAACGCCTCTGCAACTGATCGCACACAGCCTCGAGTTCGACGACCCGCTGAGCGGAGTGCGACACCGCTTTGTCAGCGGGCGGGTGCTGTCCTAACAGCCGAGTTTGGCGGATCAGTCGGTATCCAAGGGATATCGATGGCAAATTCACAGTCCATGACGCTCAGGGAAATGTGGGCTCCACGCGTGGACCGGGGCGCGACGGTCGCCACGTTTGCGCCGTGGGTCATCTACTGGATCGTGGCCGACGGCCCGAGCACCTGGTTCTACGGCGCGCTGTGCGCCTGGCTCGCCGCGTTCATGCTCGGAGTGACGCTGGGGCGCGGACGGGGCCTCAAGATGCTCGACCTCGTCACCCTCGTGTTCTTCGCTGGGGTGACCATCTTCGGCGCCATCATCGGTGCGCAGGACCGGGACTGGATGGACACCTACGCGATGACGCTGTCCAGCGGCGTGCTCTCCGCGATGATGTTCGCGTCGCTGATGTTCGTCCCGATCACCGAGCAGTACGCGCGCGACACGGTGCCGCGCAAGGTGTGGCGGCAAGCGGCGTTCAAAGAGGCGCACCAGAGGATGACGGCGATGGTCGGCGTGTTGTTCGCGATCTTCGCGATCCTCGGATACATCTCCGTCGAAGCCCCCCAGACGAGTGACTGGACGAACTGGGTGCTTCCGTTCCTGCTGATCGTCGGCGCGGCGCCGGTGCTGTCGGCCTACGCCGAACTCGCGCAGAGACGGCCGACGCAGCCCGGCGCGGTCTGACGCCGCTACGGTTAGCCCTTGTGAGTACGAGCCCGCTGGAACCCACCGCCGACCAGTTCGCGGCATTGGCGGCGCGGCCCGCCGACGCGCCGGTGGTGATGGTCAACCTGCTGAAGTTCAAACAGCCGGGCGGCGTCGAGCTTTACCTGCAGTACGGGCAGGAGGTCGTCCCGCACCTGCAGCGGGTCGGAGGAACCGTCCGGTTCGGTGGCGCCATGCCAGGCGTCGTCATCGGCGACGGCGAGCGGCCGTGGTGGGACGCGATCCTGATCGTCGAATACCCGTCGCCTGCCGCATTCATCGACATGGTGACCGACGAGGAGTACCTCAAGATCCACGAGCATCGGGTGGCGGGGCTCGACCGCGGAGACCTGATCGCCACGTCGACATGGATGGTCGACATCGATCCGATGTGAGGCCAAGCCGGATAGGTTAAGGGGCATGTATCTGATCACGGGGGCGGCCGGAAAGATCGGTGGAGTCAGTCGGTCGGTTGTGGAGATCCTGCGTGCCGCCGACGCGCCGGTACGGGCGATGGTGCATCGCGAAGACGCTCGCGCACAGCGACTTCGGGATCTTGGCGCCGAAGTGGTGGTGGGGGATCTGACCAAACCGAAGGACGTCGTGGACGCCATGAGCGGCGTGCAGAGAATGTTCTTCAACATGAGCGTGTCGCTGGACTATCTGGAAGCGACGGCCATCGTGTGCGCGGCAGCGCGCGAGGTCGGCGGCTACGAGGTCATCGTCAACATGTCGCAGATGACGGTTTCTCAAATGTCGCTGACCAGTACCGGCGAATCTCTGCAACAGTGGCTGCACTGGCTGTCCGAAGAGGTGATGAA
The DNA here is from genome assembly GCA_032159965.1 of Mycobacterium sp. GTDB lineage: Bacteria > Actinomycetota > Actinomycetes > Mycobacteriales > Mycobacteriaceae > Mycobacterium. The sequence goes on along the minus strand of JAVHWG010000505.1, from coordinate 11,738 downwards.
CTGGTCGGGTATCCCGGTGATACACATTCGGCCCACCGTGTTCCTGGACAACCCGCTGTTCACGATGCTGGCCCGGCGGTCCGTCGCCGAACGCGGCGTGCTTCCCCTGCCGTTCGGCACCGGCCGCACGTCTCCTATCGCCGCCGCGGATGTCGCCCGGGTGATCGCCGCGGTGCTGCTCGACCCCGCCGACCGGATCGGCGACGCGTACGAACTGACCGGTCCGCAGATTCTGGACATTGACGGAATCGCCGAGCAGTACAGCCGCGCGCTGAACCGGCCCGTGACTGCGGAGGACACCCCGTACGACGACTGGACTCGGCAATACCTGCGAACCTCAGGCCTGCCCGATCACGTTCAGCAGCACATCGCGACGATGGCGCGGCTGCATCGCGACGACCGCTACAACCGCCGCAGCGACGACGTGGAGAGGCTCACGGGTGTGCCGGCGCGCACCGTCGAGCAGTACGTCGCCGCCCATCCCCGGTCGTTCGGCGGCTAGGGGTCACCGCTGACAACGCGGGCACCAGTATGTGACGCGTTCGCCGCCGCGGTCGGTTTGGATCAGGGTGCCGCACCGACGGCACGGCTTGGTCGCGCGGCCGTACACCCAGACGTCTTTCCCGGGCCGGGTATCTCCTGTGGTCGTGCGGTTCCATCGCATTCGATTGGCCGCCAACATGTCGCGGGCTCTTGACACCAGCCGAAGGGGATCAGCGACGTCGCGCACCGGCGACGTCGGCAAAAGCCCGAAGAGGAAACAGATTTCGTTCGCGTACACGTTTCCCACGCCGGCCATGATCCGCTGGTCCAGCAGCGTGGCGGCAAGCGGGCGGTGGGGGTCTGCCATCAGATTCTCCGCCGCGGTGTGCGCATCCCAGTCGGCACCGAGGAGGTCGGGACCGAGATGGGCGACCACGGACATGTCGTCGACGCGGTCGAGGATCTCCAGCTGCCCGAGGTCGATGCCTGCGGCCTGAACGGCGGCTGTTTCCAAGATGATTCGCACACGGTGATCGTTCTCGCGTACCGGGCGGTCGGCACTGACGCGCCAGCTGCCGTCCATCTTGAGGTGCGAATGAATGCTGGCGGGCCCGACGCGGACGAAGAGGTGCTTGCCGCGGCTGATCACCTCGTCCACGGTGTGCCCACTCAGATCTGTTGTCGCGAAACGGGGTACGCGCACATCACAGCGGGTGAGGACTTCTCCGGCCAGCCCGTCACGGAGTTTTGCCGCGGTGTGCCATACCGTATCGCCCTCGGGCACGGCTCAGCGCTCCCTCAGGCGCAGCCCCCGCGGCGTCCGCACGAACCCCGCGTCCGACAGAGCCGCCGCCACCGACTCTCGGTCGCCCCCCGGCGCGGGCTCGAGGACTGCGATGCCGTCGACGCGCTCCACGAGGATCCCGCCGACCCGCCGGCGCGCGACGAGGTCCGCCAGCGCACCGGCGGCGGCGCGGTGTGCCTCTGGATCCGTGGAGAACGTCAAAAGCGAACGCCCGCCGCGTTCGAGGAACCAGGTCAGCTCTCCGTCGACGAGCACGACGAGTGCGCCCGCTTTGCGGCCGGGCCGCGCTCCGGGTGCGGTGTCCGCAGGCGTGGACCGCAGTCGTTCGGGCCATGGCAGGGCAGCGCCGTAGGGATTGGCAGGATCGGCCGCCGCGAGGGCGACAGCCGCATACGCGGCCCGGTCGGGATCGATGTTGTCCTGATGCTCTCGGAGTCGGTCCACCGTCGACGCGACCGCGAACTGCGCACCGCCCAGCGATTCGACGAAGTAACCGCGCTGGCATCGGCCGGCGTCCTCCAGCGTGGTCAGCACCTTGTACAGCGTCGCGAACCCGCCGGGCACACCCTCGGACGCGACGCTTCCCTTGGTGAGCACGCCGTAGCGTCCTAGCAACAGCTCGGCCGAGAAATGCGCCCGCAGAGTGGAATCCGGTTCCGCGTGCGGCAACGCGGACCATCTCCCGGCGACGGTCGGGTCGGCTGACCGCGCCTGGGCGTGCGCGACGCTGTATTGACTCAACCTCGGCGGCCGGCGCCGGCCGCGGTGCGCGGGCCGCCCGCCACGACGCGCGCCTGCGAGCAGCGCACGCACCGGGGCGTAGGTGTCGCCGGTGACCAAGCCGGCCCAGACCAGTTCCCACAGAGCGGTTTTCAGCTCAGCCTCGTGGCCGTCGGCGAGCTGGCGGAAGAAGAAGCCGCCGCCGTGGCCGAGGGTATCGAGGATCATGCGGTGGTGGTCGTTGAGCTCGATCTCACCGGTCGCAGCCAGGGACAGCGGCGCGGTGTCGGCCATGTGCAGGGAGATCCACCCGTCACTGCCGGAGATTGTGCCTGCACCGGACCAGACGACCTCGCCCGCGGCCAGGAGCTCGTCGAGCATCGCGGGCTGGTAGTCGCGCACGCGCTGTCCGAGGATCAGCGGCTCGAGCGCCGAGGCGGGCACCGCAATGCCGGCAAGCTGCTCGATTGCCGTGGCCAGCCCGTCGACACCGCTTGCGCGAGCACCGAGTTGTTGCCAGGCCGGTAGGAACCGTCCGTATGCCGCCGTGCTGACGGGCTCCACCTGCGCGCGCAGGGCGGCCAGCGACCGGCGGCGCAGCATGCGCAGGACTTCGGCATCGCACCACTGATCAGATTCCGATGCAGCACCGACGAATTCGCCGCGGACCAGTTTTCCGTCGACAGCGAGCCGGCCCATCACGTCGGCGGCGACCCTGAGCCCGAGCCCGAACCGTTCCGCGGCCTCGGCGGTGGTGAACGGTCCGCGCGTGCGCGCGTAGCGCCCGATGAGTTCGCCCAGCGGATCTGCGACGGCTTCGGTGAAGCTCACGGGCACACCTGGAGGAATCGCAATCCCGACGCCGTCGCGCAGCCGGCCGACGTCTTCGACCGCCACCCACCAGGTCCGCCCCCCGTACGACACCGTCACCGCCCGGCGTGCCCCCCGTAGCGCTTCCAGCCAGCCCCCGACCTCCTGCGCCGACGAGCGCTGCGCGACTTCCTCTTCGGTGAGCGGTCCCAGCAGCCGCAGCAGATCGGCCACGGCCTCGGCGTCACGGGCGAGCCGCTCGGAGCTGAGATGCTGCAGCTGGTGGTGTGTGGCGGTGACGATCTCGGGGTCGAGCAGCTCGCGCAGTTCCACCCGGCCCAACAGCTGTGCGAGCAGCGTGGTGTCCAGCGACAGTGCGGCGGCCCTGCGCTCGGCTAGCGGCGCGTCGCCTTCGTACATGAAGGCGCCGACGTAGCCGAACAGCAGCGACGCCGCGAACGGTGACGGCGTGGCGGTCTCGACCTCGACCACCCGCACCCGGCGCTGCTGGATGCGGGTCATCAGCTCGACCAGCATCGGCACGTCGTAGACGTCCTGCAGGCATTCACGGACCGTCTCCAGCACGATCGGGAAGTCCGGGTACTTGCGCGCCACGTCAAGCAGCTGCGCTGCCCGCTGGCGTTGATGCCATAGCGGTGACCGCTTGCCGGGGTGGCGGCGCGGCAGCAGAAGTGCCCGGGCCGCGCATTCCCGAAAGCGCGAGGCGAACAACGCGGAGCCGCCGACCTCCGCGGTGACGATCGGCTCGATCTCGTCCGGCTCGAAGACGAACAGTTCGGCCCCCGGGGCGGCGTCGCCGGCATCGGGCACCGTGTCGGGCAATCGCACGATGATCCCGTCGTCGGACGCGGTCGGTTTCTCGTCGATGCCGTACCGCTCGCGCAGGCGCCGATTGACCGCAAGGGCAAGCGGCCCGTGCAGCCGTAGCCCGTACGGCGAGTGCAGAATCACCCGCCAGTCACCGAGCTCGTCGCGGAACCGCTCGACCACGAGCGTCGAGTCGGTGGGCACCACGTTCGTGGCCTGCTGCTGGTCCTGTAGCAGACGCCGCAGATTCTCCGAGGCGTACTCGTCGAAACCCATTGCGGTGGCGCGTTCTGTGAATTCGGCCGGCTTCATCCGGGCCAGCTCGCCGGTGAACGCGCCGAGGGCGGCCCCGAGTTCGGCCGGGCGGCCGACGCTGTCGCCGCGCCAGAACGGCAGCCTGGCCGGCACGCCCGGGGCGGGAACCACCAGCACGCGATCGTGGGTGATCTCGGTGATACGCCAGCTTGTGGCGCCCAGCGATATCACGTCGCCGGGCCGGCTCTCGTAGACCATCTCCTCGTCGAGTTCGCCTACCCGAGAGGGCTTGTCACCGTCAGCGCTCGAGGCGAGGTACACCGTGAACAAGCCGCGGTCGGGGATCGCGCCGCCGGACGTGACGGCCAGCCGCTGCGCGCCCGGGCGCGCAGTGAGCAGTCCGGCGTCGCGGTCGTACACCAGGCGCGGTCTCAGCTCGGCGAACTCCGTTGACGGGTACTTGCCCGATAGCAGGTCCAGTGTCGCTTCGTATGCGCCGCGCGGCAGCGTCGCGAACGGCGCGCTGCGGCGTACCACCTCGAACCACAGATCGGCGTCCAGTGGGTCCAGTGCGCACGCTGCGATGGTGTGCTGGGCCAGCACGTCGAGCGGGTTGGCAGGTACGGCAAGGCTTTCGATTTCGCCGGTGCGCATCCGCTGCACTGTCACCGCGCAGCTGATCAAGTCGGTCCGGTGCTTGGGGAACACGACGCCGCGGGAGATCTCGCCGACCTGGTGGCCGGCCCGACCGATCCGCTGCAGACCGCTGGCCACCGATGGCGGCGCCTCCACCTGGATCACGAGATCCACTGCGCCCATGTCGATCCCGAGCTCCAGGCTGGACGTAGCCACCACGGCCTTGAGGCGCCCGCTCTTGAGATCGTCCTCGACGAGGGCCCGCTGCTCCTTGCTGACGGAGCCGTGGTGCGCCTTGGCGAGCAAGGGCTCGGCGCCGTAGCTTTGGCCGCTGGCCATGAGGTGGGCCGGCGGCCCGCCGGGCACGTGGGGGTTGGCGGGCCCGTCGAGTTCGATCCCGGAGCGCTCCGCGTGGATTTCGTTGAGCCGGGACGTCAACCGCTCGGCGAGCCGCCTTGAGTTCGCGAACACGATGGTCGAGTTGTGGGCCTCGACGAGGTCGGCGATGCGCTGCTCGACGTCGGGCCAGATCGTGTTGTCCTGCATGTTGGCCATGTCGGGAACCGGCACGACCACCGACAGGTCGAAGGTCTTGGCGGCGGGCGGCGCGACGATGGTGGTGCGCGCCGCTCCGGACAGGAAGCGGGCCACCTCCTCGGGTGGCTTCACCGTGGCCGACAGCCCGATACGCTGAGCCGGCCGGGCCAACAGCTCGTCGAGGCGCTCCAGCGACAGCGCGAGATGGCTGCCGCGCTTGGTTCCAGCGACGGCGTGCACCTCGTCGACGATGACGGTCTCGACGCCGGCGAGCGTCTCGCGGGCGGCAGACGTCAGCATCAGAAACAGCGATTCCGGCGTGGTGATCAGGATGTCGGGCGGTCGTGTGATCAGCTCGCGCCGCTTGGCGGCAGTCGTATCGCCGGAACGGACGCCGACGCTGATCTTCGGGTCGGGCAGACCGAGCCGTTGCGCTGTACGCGTAATTCCCGTCAGCGGGGTGCGGAGGTTGCGTTCGACGTCGACGGCCAGCGCCTTCAGCGGGGAGACGTACAGCACCCGGGTGGTGCCTGCTGCCGGTTCGCCGTGCGCGAGCCGGTCGACGGCCCAGAGAAACGCCGCCAGCGTCTTTCCGGAGCCGGTAGGGGCCACCACCAGCGTGTTCTGCCCATCGGCGATGGCCGACCAGGCCTGACCCTGCGCCGGAGTAGGCGCGGCGAAAGTGCCGGTGAACCACTCGCGGGTGGCGGGGTTGAACCGGCTCAGCGGATCGGCGGCCGAACTCACACCTCCATGGTGCCAATTGGGTCCGACAAGGCTTCCCACCACATCGGTGGGCGCCTCGTTTGTCGCGGCGGCAGACCGGGAATTCCCGGGCCATGGCTACTTGTGACACGTGCGGAAACCACTACGACAAGACGTTCACGGTCACCTGGGGGGACCGCACCGCGACGTTCGACAGCATCGAATGCGCGGCGGCCCAAGTCGCCCCGGACTGTGCCCACTGCGGCTGCCGGATCCTGGGCCACGGTGTGGAGAGCGAGGACGCGATCTTCTGCTGTGCGAACTGCGCGCGCAGCGCGAGCAACGCAGACATCAACGATCGGTACCCCACTCCCGCCGGGGGATAGTGCCGGGTCACGCTATGACGATGACGTCGCCCAACCCCGGTCCGCAGCATGAGCGCAACGCGTACGCCGCCGCGGTGAAGTTCGTCGCGGTTTTCGTGGTGATCGCACTTCTCGCGTTGGTGGCCTCGGTCCTTTGGGTGAGCACCTGCAAGTCGGGCTCCGGCGACGGGGCGCTAGACAATTGCACTGCGCTGCAACGTAATACGCTCGCAGTGGGCTCTGCGGCAGTTCTGCTCGTCGGTGGGATCTGGGCGTTCGTCCGGACGTATCAGGTGTGGCGGGCGCAGGGCAGGTGGTTGGTCTGGCAGGGTGCCGGCTGGTTTCTGCTGGTGCTGATGCTGGTCGTGTTCACGACGACGACGCCGATCGCCCTGCTCTCCTAGCGGGGCCGGCAGGTGGTGCCGGCCTCGTTCGCACAGGTGGATACTTGATTGGGTAGCCGCACCAAGGAGGGCGCAGCCCATGACGTGGAGGTTTCCATGACCGAGCGGCCGGATGACCCCACAGATCACGCACGCACGTCCGTCCCCCGGGCGGGTGAGGCGATGAAGGACAAGCGCGGACTGGGCGGGTACGCGTTGCTGGGCATCGGGGTGGTGTGCATCGCCATCTGTCTGGGGGCCGCAGCGATGGGCGCGGCCGGTTGGGCGATCGGCGCTGGGATTGCGGCGGTCGTGGCAGTCGGTGGCGGTTCAGTGTGGGTCTACCTTCAGCGCAGGCGCGTCGCACGAACCGCCCGGGAGAACGCGCTCGGCGGTTGATGCCTGGTCGGCAAGACCCGTGAGATGCAAATGGGCCCAGTCCCCTCGGACTGGGCCCACCGCGTGTATCGAGCTTCTATTCGTGCGCCTCTTGACGCTTCTCGGCCGCCTTCGCGGCGCCGCGAGCGGCGTCAGCCTGGGCTTCCTTCTTCGCAGCGTCACGCTGCGCATCAGCCTTGTCCTGCTGGGCTTCGCCTTCTTCGATGAGGTCGCCGCGACCGGTCACAGTCCCGATAGCTTCTTTAGCCTTGCCCTTGACGTCTTCGACGACGCCGCGGACGGCTTCTTGGGGCCCGCTGTTCTCAGCCATGGATTCCCTTTCTATGGGCTTCTATTGCAACGACGGATGCTGTCCGTCAACATCGGAATGCCCGTGCCGGCACTGCGGTAAACCCCTGAGCGGTAGCCGGACCCGCCAGCGGGCTCGCTACCAGCGCAAACTTCCTCTCAACGTGACGCACCTCGCACCGCCGTCAGCCCGGCAGCGTTTCGCCGCCGATCGGCGCCAGCACCTCGCCGCTGTAGTAGGACGACAGGAGCCCGGCGGCGAAAAACACGTAGCTGGGTGCGATTTCATCGGGCTGCGCCGCGCGGCCGAACGGGACGTTCTGGCCGAAGTCCTCAGTCGTGTCGGCCTGCATCGTCGCGGGTATCAGCGGCGTCCAGACTGGACCGGGTGCCACGCAGTTGACCCGGATGCCCTGATCCGAGAGAGACTGGGCGAGCGAGTACGTCAGGGCCAGCACCGCGCCCTTGGTCGCCGAGTAGTCGATCAGTTTCTTGTTGCCGCGCAGCCCGTTGATCGAGGCCGTGTTGATGATGGCGCCCCCACTGGGAAGGTGTGGCACAGCGGCCTTGGTCGTGTAGAAGTAGCTGTCGATGTTGACCGCGAACGTGCGCCGCCACTGCTCGTCGCTGATCTCGATGAAGTCGTCGACGGGATGCTGAAACGCCACGTTGTTGACCAGGACGTCCAATCCGCCGAGCGTGTCGACGGTGCTCTCGACGGCCCGGCGGCAGTTCTCCGAGTCGGCAAGGTCACCGGGCAGCCGGGTACAGCGGCGCCCGGCATCTTCGATCAACGCGGCGGTGTGGTCCGCGTCGTCGTGCTCTTCCAGGTAGGCGATCGCGATATCGGCCCCCTCCTTGGCGAACGCCACGGCGACCGCCCGGCCGATTCCCGAGTCGCCTCCTGTGATCAACGCCCGCTTGCCGTCCAGAAGCCCCCGTCCGACGTAATCGCGCATCTCGTCGCGGGGGAGCTCGGTCATCTCGGCCGTGTGGCCGGGATAGCGGATGGTGCCCGAACTCTCGAGATCGTCAGCCACGATCGCTCCTAGGTCGTCTGCGGGAAGGTCGTCTGCGGGAACTCGAGCCGCTGATACCCTGCGGCGTTACTGGTGAAACAGCTGCACAGCGGCGTTTTCAGCAGTCACCTTTCGGGTACGTCGCACACCATGACGTCATTGTGGTTGTCCGATCGCGCTGAAGCGCCGTGGACTGCAAGCAACCTTGATTCCGGCGACCTCTCCGCCGACGTGGTGGTGGTAGGGGCCGGGTTGACCGGCCTGATCACCGCCGATCTGCTGGCACGGGCCGGCAAGAGCGTTCTCGTGCTGGAGGCGCGAACCGTCGGCGCAGGAGCTACGGGCAACACGACCGCGAAGGTCAGCCTGCTGCAGGGCACTCACCTCAGCAAGATCATCAGCCGCCACTCCACCGGTACGGCGAAGGCCTACGTCGACGGCAACCGGGAAGGTCAACAGTGGATACGTCACCATTGCGAATCCCACGGCATCGCAACACAAACCGAAGACGCCTACACCTACGCACAATCCGGCAAGGGAATACCGATGGCCCGCGCCGAGCTCAAGGCCTGCGAGGCCGTCGGCCTCGACGCCAAGTGGGACGACGACGCCGACGTCCCGTTCCCGTATCACGGTGGCGTGCGGTTGCCTGACCAATTCCAATTCGACCCGATGCCGTTCCTGGACTCACTTGCTGCCCAGCTGCTGGACCGTGGCGGCAGGCTGGTCGAAAACGCCCGTGTGCGTTCGGTTTCCATGGGCGACGGCGGAGTCACGCTGACGGTCAACGGACCTGGCGACGACGACGTCGAGATCCGCGCGGAGCAAGTGGTGTTGGCGACGGGCATCCCGATTCTGGACCGGGGCGGATTCTTCGCCCGAGTCAAGGCGCAGCGCTCCTATTGCCTGGCATTCAAGGTTCCCGGCGACATCACCCGCCCGATGATGATCTCGGCGGACTCACCCACCCGGTCCGTGCGATACGCCCCCACCGCTGACGGCGAGCTGCTGATCGTCGGCGGCGCCGGCCATCCGGTCGGTCGCGAGCGACATCCCTCGGGCGCGCTGCAGGAGCTCTCGTCGTGGGCGCGGGTGCATTTTCCGGGCGCGGTGCAGACGCATTTCTGGTCGGCTCAGGATTACACGCCCGTTGACCAACTTCCGTATGTCGGGCCGATCCTGCCCGGTAACGAAAAGATCTTTGTGGCAACAGGTTTCAATAAATGGGGAATGACCAACGGCGCAGCCGCTGGTCTCGCGCTGAGCAGTCGGATCCTCGGCGGGCGGATGGACTGGGCCAAGGCCTTCGCCAGCTGGAGTCCCCACGAACTGTCCGGCATCACCACGATGTTGCAGGCCAACCTCGAGGTGGGGTTCAACCTGGCGAAGGGCTGGGTTACTCCGGTGACCCGGACAGCGAACCGCGACCCGGAAGACGGTGGAGTCGTCAGCGGGCCGCCGTGGCACCTGGAGGCGCGCAGCAAGGTGGACGGCGTCGAGCACCGGGTGTCGCCGGTGTGCCCTCATTTGGGCGGCATCGTGAACTGGAACGACGCCGACAATGCCTGGGAGTGCCCGCTGCACGGCTCCCGTTTCGCGCCCGACGGAACTCTGCTGGAGGGCCCGGCGACACGAGACTTGACACGGTCTCGATAACCGACGGCTATCGCCGCTTGGCCATGCGGTTGATCAGCCGTGCGGTGGCTTGCTCAATCATTCCCTGACGCACCGCCAGCGAGCGCCGGGTCTGGGCGCGCCGAACCGCAGCAGCGATCGTGGCACCCTCTTCATAAGCCGTGACGACGCGAGGGTCGACATAGGAGTTGCGGGCGACGGCCGGCGTGTTGCCGAGTTCTGCCGCGACGGCCTTCATCACTGTCGACACCGCGCGACGGCCCGCGGTCTTGGACGCCGGCTCCGGCGAATGCGCAAACGCCTCGGCGGCCAGCACGGTGCCGTGCCAGGTGCGCAGATCCTTGATGCTGAACTCGTCGCCGACCATTTCCCGGAACCGGGCATTGACGTCATTGGAGTGCACCTCGACCCAGTCGCCCTCGGCGGTCCGGTACACCAACAGCCGCTGCAACCGCGTATCCGCCCGCATCAACGCACGCACCGCGCGCACCACGAGCGGGTCCTCGAGTTCGATCGTCCTGCGCACCCCGCTCTTGGCCGGATAGTCGAACGCGACGCTTTCCCGGTGCACGCGGACGTGCTCGCGCTGCAGCGTCGCGAGCCCGAAGCTGCCATTCTCGTTCGCGTATTCCTCGCCGCCCGCCCGGAAGTAACCGCGGTCGAGCAGCTGATGCGCCACTGCGAGCACTCGGTCCCGTTGCAGCCCATGCCCTTTCAGGTCGGCCACTACCTGCGAGCGCCAGTCCGGTAGCCGCTTGGCGAGGCTCAGCGTGCGGTCGAACTTCTCTTCGGCGCGCTCCTCCTGCCACCGTTGGTGGTAGAGGTACTGTTTGCGCCCCGCCGCGTCGGTGCCGACGGCCTGGATGTGTCCGTTGGCGTACGGGCAGATCCAGACGTTCTTCCACGCCGGGGGTATCACGAGCTCCTCGATGCGGCCCAGTGTCGCGGCATCGGTCACCGACCCGCCGCTGGCGTCGACATAGGAGAAACCGCGGCCCCGGCGGACACGGCGCACACCCGGGCCGCCGACAGTGCTTCGGCGCAACCTCACGCCGCAGTCGTTTCCACCGAGACCGATGGTTCAAACATCGTTAGCTGCCCAGTGGTTTCGGGTAATAGGCTGATAGTGAAGACCATCGAGGGCGCGAAGGCTTATCGCAGGACCGTTCCGCAGTCACTGCATCTGCGGCATGACATCGACGAAGACAACCGCGTACACGCCAGCGACGAGCAAGGTCAACACAAGGACGACCACGCCTACGACCGCAGCGAGGGTGCGCAACGCCTGAGTCGGCGTCGGCGGCCCCTCGACGAGCGGGTGCTGATGCATGGCAGCGGGATACCCGTTTTCGTGCGGTTTCACTCCCGTCGAGAGGGTCGGTCGTGACAGGCGGGTTCGAAACGAAGGGTATTCTCATGCCGATGCCAGGAGGCCAGATGTCTGAGGCGGACGACCCAGCGACGCCAGCGCGGCACGGGCAACCCGTGGAGTTGCGCGTGCCGGCGCAACTCGAGAGCCTGGCGGTCATCCGCGCGCTCGTGACGGCGCTGGGCACGTTGGAAGATCTCGATCTCGATGCGATGGCCGATCTGCGGCTCGCGCTGGACGAGGCGTGTACCGCGCTGATCCGGTGCGCCGTGTCCGACACGCAGCTGACAATCAATGTGCGGCCGCGTGAGCACGATCTGTGGGTCTCGGTGTCGGCACTGTGCGTCGACCACAACGTGCTGCGGCCGGGGACGTTCAGCTGGCATGTGATCAGTTCGCTCACCGACGACGTGGAGACCTTTCACGATGGCGCCGACGTCGCCGACCGGGGCCGGGTCTTCGGCATCACCATGACCGCCAAACGGTTGGACACCACCAGGT
>JAVHWG010000499.1:0-3345 GCA_032159965.1 Mycobacterium sp. | reverse complement strand
CGACTCTCACGTGGTCTCAACTATCGCGACGCACGTTGAACGTGGCGCGCGAGCTCGCCGTCCATGCGTCGGTCGGAGACCGTGCGGTGATCCTGGCGCCTCAGAGCCTCGACTACATCGTGGCCTTCCTGGGTTCCATGCAGGCCGGGCTGATTGCGGTGCCGCTGCCGTTGCCCCACCGCGGCTCGAGTGACGAGCGGGTCGGCGCGGTGTTGGGCGACACGTCGCCCTCGGTCGTGCTCACCACGACCGCTGCTGCCGGCGACGTCGGCGACTACGTGGATCAGGCCCGCACGGAGGCTGCGCCGAAGATCGTCGAGATCGACTCCTTGAAGCTCGACGTGGAGGTCGCGCCGAGCGCCGCGATGGCTGACGTGCCCAGCATCGCCTATCTGCAGTACAGCTCGGGTTCCACTCGAACGCCGGCAGGCGTCGTGCTCACCCACCGCAACCTCCAGGCGAACTTCGAGCAGTTGATGCGGGGCCTATTCACCGAATCCGGCTTGGCTCCACCGGATTCCATCGTGTCGTGGTTGCCCTTCTATCACGACATGGGGTTGGTCCTGGGCGTCTGCGCCCCAATCCTGGGCGGCTTTCGCGCGAACCTGACCAGCCCCGTGGCGTTCCTCGAGCGACCCGCCAGATGGATGCGGGCCCTGGCCGAGAATCCGCGGACCTTCTCGGCGGCGCCGAACTTCGCCTTCGACATGGCCGCCCGCAAGACTAGTGACAGCGACCTGGACGGCCTCGACCTCGGTAACCTGCTGGGCATCACGAGCGGAGCCGAACGCGTCGAGCCGGCCACCTTGGAGCGCTTCGTCGACCGGTTCGCTCACTTCAATCTTCGGGACCACATGATGCGGCCCTCGTACGGCTTGGCGGAGGCGACGGTCTACGTCGCGTCGAGCGTCTGGAGCGAATCCGCGCCCGCGGTCCACTTCGACACCGAGGAGTTGTCCGCTGGCCGCGTCCAGCGGCGCGCCCGTGGCGGCACGGCGTTGGTCAACTACGAAGTGCCCCATGCTCCCTCGCTGCGCATCGTCGATTCCGACACGCGCCGCGAGTGCCCGCAGGACACCGTCGGGGAGATCTGGGTCAACGGCGGCAATGTCGCGGACGGCTACTGGCGCAAATCGGCGGAGGACCAGAGCTGCTTCGGCGCGACGATCGTCGACCCCACGTCGGGCACGCCCCGTGGACCGTGGCTGAGGACCGGCGACTTGGGCTTCATCTCCGACGGTGCGCTGTTCATCGTCGGCCGCATCAAGGATCTGCTCATCATCAGGGGAAGCAATTACTACCCCGAAGACCTCGAAGTGACGGTAGCGGCGATCACCGGCGGTCGGGTCGCTGCGATAGCCGTGCCGGTGAAAACCACCGAAAGTCTGGTCACCATCATCGAACTCAAGAAGCGCGGCGATTCCAATGACGCCGCACGGACGTGGCTCAGCGGGATCAAGAGTGACGTCACTGCCGCCATATCGAATACTCACGGCCTCAACGTTGGCGATCTCGTCTTCGTATCGCCGGGGTCCATCCCCACCACCACGAGCGGGAAGATTCGACGCTCGGCCTGCATCGAGCAGTACCGCCAGGGCCAATTCAGCCGCCTGGATGCCTGACGGGTCGCAATGCCGCCCCCGGCGCTAAAGTCCGGCCAGACCTGCGCCGAGCAGCACGCAACCGACAACGGCCAGCAGGACGCTGACCTCGCGCCGCCGTCGCGTCCGCAGCCACTCCTGCAGCGCGGACAGCATGGCGCGGGTGCGGTCGGGGGCGATCAGGTAGGAGATCAGCGGAACTTCCACCGGCGCGAAGGCCACCACCTGGAACAGTAGGAGAGCCCCTAGCTGCGTGGTGGCGGCCGTGCCCGAGGCGGCGATGACCGCCAGCACCGCGAGATAGTCGACGGACGGCAGCGCGATGCCCAGGCCCGCGACCCCCGCGGTCCACAGTGAGCGACCGTTGAGCAGCCGGCGGGCACGGGTCGCGAGCGGTCCGACCTTCCCGGCTTCGTCAGCGGAACCATCGCCACCCTTTGCTCCCAGGGTGCCCGTGGCCACCAGAGCGGCGGCAACCAACGCCAGCGCGCCGATCACGATCTGCACCCTCGGCAGCGTGAAATGGGCAGACCCCAGGGCCGGCCGCAGGGCGAAGAGCACGATGAGGCCGACGGCGGTCCCCATGGCAAAACCGCCGGCGAGGAAGACGAGCAGCTGCAGCAGCGGCCGGGGCCGGTTGATCAACAAAACCGTCATGCTGATTCGAAAGGGCTCGAGGCTGATCGCAACGGCCATCACCAGGAGCGTGATCCACATGACGAGTCGGTCGACGAGGTCTGCTTGGCGGGTTTCGCCTAGAGTCCGGCCGGTTCGCGCGACACGGACGGGGGCGATGGCGCGAGCATGGGCGTCAGGTTACCGCCCGACACGCCTGAGCTGCAGTTGCACCCGCCGACCTTCTGACGTGGCCAATGTGGCTGGCCGCGTGTGAAGATGGAGTGGCCATGAGTCCTACTGATCTGAGCCAATCATCACTGCGTGAAGCGTTCGGGCACTTCCCGTCCGGCGTCATTGCGATCGCCGCAGAGGTCGACGGCGTGCGCGTCGGTCTCGCCGCGAGCACATTCGTCCCCGTCTCACTCGATCCACCGCTGGTGTCGTTCTGCGTGCAGAACACGTCCACGACGTGGCCGAAGCTGAAGGACCTGCCGTTTCTTGGAATCAGCGTGCTCGGCGAGATCCACGACGCGGCGGCGAAGTCTCTCGCCGCGAAGACGGGCGACCGCTTCGCCGGCCTGGAGACGACGTCAACCGACCGGGGCGCAGTGTTCATCCACGGCACCAGCGTGTGGTTGGAGAGCGCCATCGACCAACTCGTCCCAGCTGGCGACCACATCATCGTCGTCTTGCGCGTGCACGACATCACGGTGCACGACGACGTCGCGCCGATCGTGTTCCACCGCAGCACGTTTCGTCGTCTGGGCAGCTGACCCAGGGCGACCCAGAGGTGCGGGTGGCCTGAGGTCAGTCCTGCGGCAACCCGCCGAGGTTACGGGCGGTGCGCGAGCTCGTCGCGGTAGCCCGTGATGCGTTGCTCGATCTCCGCGGCATCGTCTGGCCTGCCCTCCTTGCGGGCGAGGCTGGCGCGAGTCGAGAGCTCGCGGATTGCGGTGCGAATGTCGTTGATGCTCTGGGTTTCACCCATGTCGTCAACCCGCCCTTCGTCGTTGATTGGCTGGTGTCGAAAAGGCTACCCGCGTTCGCTATGCGTGACACCGGCCAATGCGAAGTGGGGTGCTATCGCCGGAAGAGCTTGTTACCCAGCCACACGACGGGGTCGTAC
>JAVHWG010000428.1:0-14384 GCA_032159965.1 Mycobacterium sp. | reverse complement strand
TGCCAGAACGTGACCTCGTCGTAGCTCATCTCCGGCCGGACGTAGTACTGCGACCGCTCGGCGCTGTGGACCACGCGAAGCTCGGCGATGGCATCCTTATCGGCCTGAGGCAGGTCGTCGTACGCGGCGTAGGTGTTGCAGAACTCGGTCTGTCCACCCGTTTCGGACAGCGTGATGGCGCGCAGCAGCGTGGCGAGATTCGGGTACGGCTGCAGCGAACCGTCGAAATGCCAGAACATCGAGCCCTTCAGGTATTCCGCGCGTTGGTTCACGGTCTTGTCGAGCGAGATCTTGTAGATGCCGCTCTGCCCTTCGTTTTCGGGAATCTCACCGAGCGTCCTGGCGATGGCGACCTGTTGTTGGTCGCTGATGTCCAGCCCGCGGAAGAAGGTCACTCCGCGTTGCTCGAGGGTGTCGCGAATGTTCTGCGCTTCGGTGCCGGACAGCAGCGTGTCGACATCGGTGTGGATCTCGCTGCCGATCCTCGGGGTGAGGTCGACGATGCGCAGTTGCGTGGCGGAAAGTCCCATTAGCTGACCCGCGTCAGAATCGTGTTGGCCGAATGCTTCACGCGCGGTTGCTTCCACAGCTCGACCGCGAGCGAGACGGTGATGAGTGAGTACAGCAGGTTGCGCAGGTTGGCGACATCATCGGGCAGCGGTTCGGAGTAGTCGAACTTGTCGACATAGGCCACCGCTTCCTCCGCAATGGGGAACACCGCGTCGTAGAACGCGCGAATCTGCTCCATCGAGCTGTTGACGCGCTTCACGTAGCGCTCGTGGCCGTCCTCGATCGACCATTCCGGTACCAGGTGTTCGAGTTGCGAAAACTCGGTCGGCAGAAGCGCACTCATGTTTTCTCACCGGCCTCGACGTAATCCGCCACGGTCTTGTGCAGATGACGCAGCAGGATCTCCTCGTCGTTCATCGTGAAATGCGTGAGGGCGCCACTGTTGAGCATGGCCTGCAAGCCCTCCGACGGGCTGGCGTCCTCCAGGATGATGTCGTTGAGGAACGTCACCGTCAGCTCCTGGCCCAGCCGCTCCTTATGTGTCCGCGGCGGCTGGTAGAACATCTCGACCTCGAAGACGTGCGAATGCGCTCCGGTGGGCCAGTGGGTATGCGTGCTGTACCCCGACGAGCCGAAGATCAGCACGAAGTTGGGAAAGAACTGGAACGAGTCGAAGCCGTATTTCTCCGAGCGCGTCGGGTTCAGTCCCGGCGGCATCGGGCCGAGGTCGGTGCGCTTCGTCCACGGCCCGGCCGCACTGGCCTCCATCACGCACTCGATGGGCTTGGAATACGGGGTCTTTCGCGACGGCTCGCCGGAGAAGGAGAACATCCGATGCGGACCTTCGATTTGGTAGGCCAACGCGTCGGTGAAGGGATTCGGTTTGTCCAATGCCTCCTTGGCCTCCGCGGTGAGATTGCCGAAGGACGAGGCATGCAGATAGGGGCCGTGGTAGCTCTCAGCGAAGCCATCGACGAAAATCTTCCAGTTGCACTGCAATTCGGTCTTGAACCGATAGACCTGATGCGGTCCCTGAAACGGATAGCCCTCGATACCGTGCGCGAGCTCACCGAGGAAATCGCGCACCGACTCGGTGTTGTCGGGGTTCAGGTTGATGAAGATGAAGCCTTCCCATACCTCGCATTGCACTGCAGGCACGCGGCAGCTGTCGGCGTCGAAATCGAGGAGCAGGTCCTTACGGGTGGCGCTGTGCAGCGAGCCGTCGAGCTTGTACCGCCAGCCGTGGAAGCGGCAATACAGCAGCGGGGCGCGGCCCTGGACCTCCTGGAACGGGTCGTCCTCCCACAGCATCTTGTTTCCGCGGTGCGGGCAGATGTTGTGGAAGGCACGGATGACGTCGTCCTTGCCGCGCACGACGATGATCGACGTGTTGAGAAACCTCAGCTCGCGGGTGAAGTAACTGCCGGACTTCGGCACCCGCTCGACGCGGCCCACGTAGAGCCAGCTCTTTCTGAAGACGTGCTCGCGTTCCTTGTCGTAGAACTCCCCGGAGACGCAGTCTTCGAGCGACACCGGACCGCGGCCGAGTTCAGGATGGGCGTCGGTCCAATGCCCGCTGTCGGGCTTCCTCACCCGGCTGTCGTGACTCATGAGCCTCCTCCTGGCTGAACGTAGCAGTCGCCGAAATGGTCGAAACAGATGCACGACCGCAACATCCTGTTGCATATTTGGGACAACCATGGAGCAGAACCTGCCCTTCGACCTCGGCGCCTTGCTGGTATTCGGCAAGGTGGTGGAAAGTCGCAGCCTTTCGAAGGCGGCCGCAGTGCTCGGCATGCCGAAGTCAACTGTCAGCCGCAAGCTCACGAAGCTGGAATCCGATCTGGGCATCAAGCTCGTGCGAAAGAACACCCATCAACTCACCGTCACCGATCTCGGGGAGAAGGTGTATGCGCACGCGGTGAATATCCTGTCGGAGGCAAACGGCGTCCGGGCTCTGGTAGAGGGCAGCAAGCAGGAGCCTCAGGGGGAACTGCGGGTCGCGATACCCGTCTTCGTCGGCATCGACTATGCATCGAGGGTCGGCGCGACGTTCCTGCAGCGATATCCCAACTCCAGCTTGGACATCCGCCTTGTCGACACCATGGTCGACCCGATCAAAGACGGGTTCGATGTGGTGTTCGGAACTGGGCCACTGCAGGATTCGACGTTGATCGCGCGAAGGGTCTTCAGCCTCGAACTGTTCCTCTGCGCCTCGCCCGACTTCGTGCGGGAATTGGCGGAGCCGGTCACAGTCCCGGCACAGTTGAACGCGCTGCCGTTCATCGACCTCGGTTTCTACACCGGCCAGCGCAAGCTGACGGTGGCCAGGCAGAAGCGGCGCTACGAATTGTCGCCACCGGTCCGGGCGCGCGCCAACAACTTTCAGGTCTGCAAGGAGTACATCCTGCGCGGGCTCGGCATCGGTGTGATGCCGACCCAGATCATGTGCACCGACGAGCTGCGCGACGGCACCATCGTGCCGGTATTGCCGGGATGGCATCTCGAGCCGCTGGACGTGCACATGATCTACCCGTTCCAGCTGTCGTTCTCAACGCTGATCAGCGCGTTCTACCAGACGGCGCGCGACATCATCGACGAGAACTCGGCGCGAACCTGAGGTGCCTCTCGCCGAAGCTGCAGCTAGCGCGCATCCCACTCGGACTTTTCCGCGTGGAATACAGTTTCGCGGAGTCAGTCTTCGACGACGGCGATGGCTTGCCGCGGGCACTGCCTGACGGCCTCGGCGATCTGGTGCTCGTTCTCCGGTGTCACCTCGTCCTGCAGGACATGGAGGTAATCCTGGTCGTCCAGATCGAACACCTCGGGGATGATGCCCATGCAGACCCCGTTGCTCTCACACAGACCGAAGTCGACGTCGATCTTCTTCATTGGGAAGTCCTCACTGCGGAAGTCCTCACTGCACTACCTTCACCGGAACGTGTTTCCAACCGACGACATTCTGCATCTGTACCCGCTCGCAGTTGTCGAAGTCGACCTCATAGCGCGGCATGAAGTCCAGCAGCTTCTCCAGTGCGATCACGCTCTCCATGCGGGCCAGGGCAGCGCCGAGGCAGCTATGGATGCCGTATCCGAGGCCCAGGTTCTGCGCCTCGGTCCGGTCACGGTCGATGTCGAACTTGTCCGCATCGGTCCATGCTCGTTCGTCGCGGTTGGCCGAGCCGCCGATCAGGAAGACCGGCTCACCCTTCGGGATCGTCGTCCCGTGCAGCTCGACGTCTTTCGTCGTGACACGGACGTTGTATTGCGCTGGCGCCTCGTAGCGCAGTAATTCCTCCACAGCGGCGGGGATTTTGCTGCGGTCGTCGAGCAGCTTCTGCCACTGGTCGGGGTTCTTGGCGAACAGGTACACCGCGTTGCCGACAAGCTTGGTCACAGTCTCTGCGCCCGCCCCACCGAGAAGCGTTGAGAAAGCCGTGATTTCGATATCGTTGAGTTGGGTTTTCTGGCCGTCCTCGCGCACCAACTCGGCGGCGCACAGCTGACTGAGCAGATCGTCTTGAGGTTCGCCGCGTCGCTTTTGCACCAGGTCGAGGTAATACACCGCCGTTTCGATGTTGGCTTGCATGCCCGCCTCGCTGACCTCGAGCTGTCCGACTTCGCGACTCAGCCCCTCGTCGATCCAGTGCCGAATCCTCTGGGCGTCCTCCTCGGGCGCGCCGAGCATGGTCGTGATCACCTCGACGGGGAAAGGGCCGGAGAAATCCTGGACCGCGTCGAATCCGTCGGGATCCAGCGCACTCAAATATTTTTCGATCTTCTCGGTGGCCATTTGCCTTTGGGCCTGAATGGCGCGCGGGGTGAACACCTTGTTCAGCAGGCTGCGCATATCACGGTGGTCGGGCGGGTCCATCATGATGATCATCCGCAGGGCCGTGTCGGTCGGTAGCCCGTTCCTGACCGAGGCCAGGTCGACACCGCCCGACGACGAGTAGGTGCCGAAGTCCTTGAACGCCGGAGCGACATCCGCGTGCCGCGTCAGCGCGTAGAAATCGAGCTTCTCGTCGT
Organism: Mycobacterium sp.; assembly: GCA_032159965.1. Classification (GTDB taxonomy): domain Bacteria; phylum Actinomycetota; class Actinomycetes; order Mycobacteriales; family Mycobacteriaceae; genus Mycobacterium. The sequence continues at coordinate 9,845 of JAVHWG010000428.1, read as the reverse complement.
AGTAGACAGGCGCCTCGTCGCGCATTCGGCGGTACGTCTCGTACGCCCCGTTGAAGAAGTCCAGGGAGAACGGGTCGAAAACGAGTTGGGCCTTGGTCATTGCTTCCTCCTAAACGTCGAGGTCATGTCGACAACCCCGCATTGACAACGTCATCTAGCCGGCCGATGCCGATTTCCAACTCGGCGAGAGCTTTCCGGACCACCCCGACGTCCTTGCGGATGAAGTCTCCGACGGCCGCGGTGAACGTCGCCGTTGAGCCCGCGGCGGCGATCGAGTTCAGTGCGAAGCTCGTCGCGCTGCCCTGGGTGAGCGCCTTGAGCAGCGTGGGCTCCGCGACGCCGAGCCGGTCGCCGAGATGGACCACCTCTGAGACGAGGCCGACTTGAGCGGCGAAAAGCAAGTTGTTGAGCAGCTTTACGCTCTGGCCCGCGCCGAGTGGGCCGACGTGCAGCACCGGATCGCCGTAGCTGGACAGCACCGACTCCACTTGTGTCACGGCACCACCGTCGCCGCCGACGAAGAGGGTGACCCGACCCGCCGCCACGTCTTGCGGACCGCCGCTCACAGGCGCGTCGACGACGTCGATGAAGCGCCTGTCGGCCCGGGCCGCGACGGCCTGCACGGTGTGGGGACTTCCTGTGGTGTGCACGACGATTACCGATCCCGGCGTCATCGACGGGATCAGTTCGCTCTCCAGGCATACCCGCTGTACCTGCTCATCGGTGAAGACGCAGATGACAACGACGCCGGCACCGTCGGCCACGTCTTCGACGGTCGAGACACCTGTCGCCCCCAATCTCTGGACGGCGGTCCGCTTTTCAGGCGAGCGCCCCAACGCGCGAACATCGTGGCCGGCCTCGGCCAGGCGGGTGACCATAGGGCCGCCGATGCGACCCGCCCCGATGAAACCGACGCGGCTCATCGCGGGTGGCCCAACAGGTGCAGAGCAGTGTCGGCGGCCGCGAGCACCGGGCCCGGCGACTCGCCGCTTGCCTCCGCGATGTCGACGATCAGCCCGATGTCCTTGCGCAGCAAGCCTCCGGCGACGTCTCTGATCACGTCGAGGGATCCGCCCAGCGAGGCGATGCTGGCCAGCGCGGAGCTGTTTGCCGAACCGCGGACGAGAACCTCGCCCAGGCTGGTGACGTTGAGGCCCAGCGCCGCACCGAGGTCCAGCGCGGTCTTGGCGTTGGACAGGTTGGCAGTGAACAGGAGGTTGTTGAGCAGCTTGGTGAGTTGCCCGGACCCGATGCCCCCGAGGTGCACATAGCTGCCGTACGCCTCGAACACGGGGCGGCAGCGTTCGACGACGTCGGCGTCGCCACCCGCCATCACCAGGAGGCGCTTTTGTTCTGCCGCCGGACCGCCGCCGCTGACCGGGGCGTCGATCACCGAAATATTCTTTGCCGCAGCGATTTCCGCGAGTCGGCGACAGGTGTCGGGGTGGATCGTACTGTGGACCGCGACGATGCCACCCTCACGGAGGCCCGCGAGCACACCGGCGTCGCCGCAGAGGACCTCCTCGACGTCGGCATCCCCGACGACGCAGATGCAGACCAGATCGCTGTTGGCGCCGAGCTCGGCGGGTGTGCTTGCCACTTTGGCCGAGGTGTCCCGGTAGGCCTCGAGCGAGGCGGGCCTACGCGCCCACAACGTCGTCTCGAACCCTGCGTCGACGATCGCACGGGCCATCGGACCGCCCTGGCTGCCGAGACCGATGAATCCGACGCGCATCAGCGGTCCTCCGAAGCGACTGCCTGATTCGCGTGCACCACACATTCCTCGGCGAACGACAGCACGCCGAGGTGGTACGCGGCAGCCGAGTAACACAGGCTCAGGTTGTGTCCGCTGTCCCGCTGTTCGTTGACAGCCACCCGCGGGGATGCGCTGAACATGCTCGCGACTTCGGTCAGGCCCGCCTGGCCCGCCTCCCAGAACGCCTCGCGGTCGGCGAGGCTGAACCGGACGGGGATACTCACGCGCGCAGCGAGATCGGGAAAGTCGCGCTTCTGCCAGTTCATCACGACATCGCCCTCATACGGCGGTGACCACGATCCACGCACGGCGCCGCCGATCACCTCCGGTGGGTACAGATGCGCTGTCTGCCAGATCAACTCACGCACACCGCGGCGGATGTCGGGAAGCTTCGGCCGGGTTAGCACCTCTCGCGCGGCGAGCTGGTGGCGTCGTCCCGTCCCGGCGATCTCCATTCCCAGCAGTCGTGAACCCTCGGGGTGCGCGGCCATTCGAAGCGCGAGTTCGCATCCGGCGGAATGTGCGACGAGAAAGACGCCGGCTCCGCGGTCGCCGGTGCCGAGAATCGCATCGACTGCGCGGTATGCCAGTTCGGTGCGCCGCCCTGGGTCGGCCATTTCATCGGCATGCGGGGCGGAACTGCCGAATCCCGGGCGGTCGAGCGCGATCACGCTGAACCCGAGCCTGGCGCCCAGGCGCAGTAACGACAGTGGTGGATGTCCAGGACAGTCGAAGTACGCCGACGTCGTGGCTCCGCCATGGATCGCGACGATTGTGGCGCGCGGCGCCTCCGACTCGCTGAACAAGGCGGACATCGGGATGCCGTCGACGGCGACGGTGCACTCCACCGGATTCGGCCAGGCGGAGCCTATTTTGCTCCTCGTGTCCGCGGTCATTCATCCGCTCGCAACAGAATTGCTCCGCTGGGAGTCAGCCCACCGCTGCTGACGACGCCGACGCGGGCACCCTCGACCTGCCGCTCGCCGGCCTCACCGCGCAGCTGTGTCACGGCCTCATGCATCAACCCCATGCCGTGCGTGCGCCCGTGCGACAGCTGACCGCCGTGGGTATTCAACGGCAGCACACCATCTCTGGCGATATTGTGGCCGCCGTCGAGGAAGTCCTTCGACTCTCCGATGCCGCAGAACCCGAGCGCCTCGATCCACGACAGGCAATTGATGGTGAACCCGTCGTACAGTTCTGCAACGTCGACATCCTTGGGCTGCAACGAGGTTCGGCTCCACATGTGCGCGGCCTGTCCCAGCGACTGGGGCTCGTGAGTGAGCGTGCTCTGATCCCAGTCGAGCCGCTCGATGATTTGTGTGCCGACCGCCTCGACCAGCACTGGCGGCTTGGCCATGTCGCGTGCTGCGTCGACGTGAGAGACGATCACCGCGACCGCGCCGTCGCACGGGACGTCGCAGTCGTAGAGCCCGAACGGTGTGGTGATCATCCGCGCGTCGAGGTACTCCTCCATGGTCATCGGCTTGCGGTAGATCGCCGTTGGGTTCAGGGCGGCGTTGGCCCGCTGGTTCAACGCGATCCAGCCCAGCGTTTCGCGCGTCGTGCCATAGCGCTGGAAGTGGCGCTGCGCGTTCTGCGCGAGGGTGTGCGCTGCCGATACTGCGCCGAACGGAAGAAACCAGCTGTCCGTGCGCATCATCGGCGCGATCTTGCCCTGCTTCATCAGCTCGCCGTGGGTGGCTTCCCACAGCGTGCGGAAGCAAAGGACGTGGCGGGCAAGGCCGTTGGCGACAGCGAGTACCGCGGCGATCACCGACCCGCCGGGGCCGAAGGTCTCCATGCCGCCGTTGTGCCACGTGGGCCGGATGCCCAGCGCCGACTCGAGTGCGGTGACGCCGCCCTCGCTGAACGGCCCGAAGCCACCGCCGCCCGGGTACGTCGACAACCCGTCGATGTCGTCGAACGTCAAGCCTGCGTCGGAGATCGCACGCTCGCAGGCGTCGATGGTCAGCGAGAGCGGCGGCCGCATCAAGCGTCGGCCGATGTCGGACATGCCGATGCCGGTCAGCGCGGCCTTGTCCTCGAACTTCTCGGTGCTCAGCATGGGCCGGACGTACTCGCCGAACCTCTCAGGGGCAATTTCGTCGACAGCCTGGGGTGCGTCGGTCTGCTCAGCGGCAGGCCGGAACAGCGGCAGGTACACGTCGTCGTGCTTCTCGAAGGCGACCTCGACCACCTGACCGAGCTCGAGCCGCTCGGGATCGCAGTCGACGATGTTGGTTGTCAACCGCACACGCGGGTCTTCGACGATCGCCACCTGGGCGACGACGTACGGGGCGGGCAGCCCGGGAATGCTGAACCGGTGGTTGACGGTGAAGCTCGACAGCGTGGCGCTGCCGGACACCTCGCGCACGCTCATCTCCCGCGAGCGGCAGTATCGGCATACCGGTGCCGGGGGATGGATGAGCGCGTTGCAGGAGGCGCACTCCTGAAAACGCAGCACCCCGTCGGCGCCGGAATGCCAGAAGAATTCGGTCTCGTCGGTGACCGGAGGCAGCGGCCGGCTCAGACCGTCGGACACGTGTCGACCTGGTCATCCATTGCTGCGGGGGCCTCCGGCGCTATACGGCGTTGTGCGGTGAGGAGAATCACGTTACCAGTTTGGACTATCGCCGATCTACGAATCGGTGGGCGATTTTTTGTACGGTCAGTCTCGTTGGGCGGTGGCCGCCGTCCGCTCGCGTTTCGCCGGTTGTTGCCGTGTCGGTGGGCTGACAGGCGGCTACTGGACGGCGGCGAAGTTCACGGTTGCCGTGGCGGCCATCTCATCGTCATTTCCCCGGTATATGTCCACTTGGACAACGACGGATCGCTTACCGAGCCGCAGGATCTTGGCGACCGCGCGGGCCGGCCCGACCTTGATCGGCCGCAGGTAGCGGATGAAGAGATCGGTCGTGGCGATGGCGTTGCCGAACGGCGTGCTGCGGGAGGCGAGCTGGCCGGCTGCCACGTCCGCCATCGTTGCGATGAGCCCGCCTTGAAGTCCACCGGCGGTGTTGGTCACGCGCTCGTCGACTGGCATCTGCATGACGACAGTGCCGTCGGTGGTCGGGACGTCCTGCAGGCCGATCTGGTCGAACAACTCTCGTAGCGATCGCGGTGCCGTCATGCATTTCTCTTCCGTCGACGTGGCCCGCAGCCTAGCCAAGCACTATCCGGCACGCCGATTCCGCTTGAGGTAAGCAGAGCTGCGGGTGACGAACCAGGTCGCGAGTGGGCGCACAAGGCGGATAACGGGCACCAGCATGCCGAAGTCATTCCTCATGTCCGCTAGTTGTTCGTTCAGTCCTCGCGTCTGGTACCGAAGTAGACGCTGGCTCTCCTCGGTGTCCACCCAGTCGCCGAAAAAGCGACGAGGCGTCGTTCGCACGAAGGCGTCGATCCGAATGGGGCCGATCCCGATCGCCTTCATGAGCGCACTGGTGAAGTCGTAGTAGGTCATGCGGCAGTTGGCGCCGCCGGCTATGAACAGCGTCTTCGAGATAGACGCCTCACAGCCGACCGCACGAGCGAATGCCGTTCCGGCGTCGGCGGGATGGAGGAACTCGAACCGCGCGTCGGGGCTGAACTCGAACATGATGCTGGGGTCCTGCGCCTGAAGGTGAATCGGGGTGACAGCCGCGAGCCGCAGGATGCTCCATCGCAGGTGCGATTGCCGGATCGTCTGCTCGCATTTCACTTTGTGTCGCCCATACTCGTCGGTCGGAGACACAGGCGAGTCGACACGCAGCGGCGGCTCACGATCCTGGATGTCGCCGAAAACGCCCTGGGAGGATGCGAATACCAGCCGTTTGGCGGTGGGTGAGGCCTCCATCTGCGCGATCAGGTTTTCCGTGGCGTCCACGTTCACCTTCCGGGCGAGATCGGGCGCCCGGTCCGTGTTGGGCGGGATGATGGCCGCCAGATGGATCACTGCGTCCACGCCCTCCATCGCGGATCGCAGCGTTTCCGGGGCCGTGATGTCACCCCAGACGAAGCGCACTCGTCCGTCGAAGCCGGTGGCGAGTCGGCGCGCTCTGCGAGATTCGAGGTCGAAGGCGACGACGTCGTGGCCCTCGACGAGCAGTGCCCGCAATGTAGACAGGCCGATATTGCCCAGCGCACCTGTCAGTAACACCTTCATGTCTCATCCTCGCAAAAGTTGCGGCGCGGCGAGTTCCCGCAGGGAGGCCAGGAATAGCTCATCCATCCGCGGGCTCAAGTCGGACAGAGTCGCGGCACTGGCGTGGCTGGCAGAGCCGAAGACCCGTTCGAGTGCATCGGTGTCGGCGTGCGCGCCGATCGAAAGGCAAAGACACGCAACGCCATCCGCGCGGAGCTCGTCGAGGGCCTTGCGCGCGTCGGCTTCCGCGTACCGGCCCTCGTACCCGTCGTCGTACGGAAAACCGTCGGAAAGGACCACCAGCAGCCGATTTGGGGTGCCGGCCTGCGTCTTGAGAATCTCGCCCGCACCGCGGACGCCGGCACCCAGGCGCGTGTAGCCCGATGGTTGGAGTTGGTTGAGCCGGGCCCGCCCGACGGCGCCGAAGCGTTGGTCGAATGTCTTGATCGCTGGAAGATGCACCGCATGCCGGCCCTGTGACCGGAATGCATAGACGGCAACGCGGTCACCGAGCTCTTCGAGTGTGACGGCCAGTGTGGCCGCGGCCCGTCGCTGGTGATCGTGTACGGCGAGCCCATCCGGGTCGGTGTCGGTCGCTGATCCGGAGGCATCGAGCAGAATGAGCACACCGAGATTGCGGGCAAGTCGGCGGCGCTCCAGGTAGACGTGCTCCGGAGGTGAGTGGCCGGAGCGCAGGTCGACGAACATGTCGATGAGCGCCTCGACGTCGATCTCGTCGCCGTCGGCGCGCGCGCGTAGGACCTTGGGTCCGAGTCCGACGCGGGCCAGTCGGCGCCGGAGCGCGTCGTCATCTGGCACCCGCGCGGCAGAGACATCTGCGGCGACCGTCAGTGGGAAATCGAGAACCCGGCACCACTGCGGACGATACCGGGCACTGAACACGTCCCATTCCGGATACAGCGCACCGCCTATCCCCACGGCAGCACCGCTTTTGCCGTCGTCGGTGAAATGGATCCGGGTGGGAAGGGGGCAGGCATTCACCCCGGCCGCGTGCGCCCGCCGGATCGTACGAATCTGCAAATCTCCGCCCGGAGCGTCGTTACCGGGGGACCGTGAGTTGCCGAGCAACTTACGAAGATAGTCCGACAGAGCCTGTGACTTGAAGAGCGGATTGTCGAACAGCTTGAGGATCTTGCTTTCCCCAGACTGCCCGTCGTCGGCCTCGTCCGCCTCGGGTAGGTCGAGGAGATCGAATTCCAGGCGCAGCACTTCGTCGCTGGGTTGTGCACCCGGACCGGTGGAAGTCGCCAGCAGCCGGGACGGCTTGATCACACCGAACCATTCCGGTGGATCAGCGACCTTTGTTCTGCCCCTGGCGATTCCGAGCGACTCGTCGGCGCTGGCGGTGGTCGGCTCCTCGTCGGAGCGCAACGCGGCCGCGAGTGGAACCTGTGCGGCGAGTCCGGCAAGGACCCGGCGACCTTCGACGGCGAGGTAGCGCCGTGCCGCCGATGGGCGCGCCCGTAAAGCCTTGATCAAGCGGGGATCAAGACTTCCCGCGCCGAGCAGAGCGCTCTGTAAAAGCATTTCGCGGCGCTGCTGCGTGATCGGCTGGCCTGCCGACACGAATACGACGCGGCCGTTCGTGTGGGCAGGCTCCCCGGGCGGCGCCTCCGCAACGGCGACAGACCGACCAGCCATGAAGGTGGCGAGCAGTCCAAGTCGGTCAGGCCTCGTTGGACCGGGCCCGGTCACGGCTGGGGCAGCACGGCATCGACGAGTTCGCCGAGGGCGCGCACGACATCGGGATCGTCGGACAGCACCTGCACGATTGCCGCCTGCACAGCGCTGCGCAGGTTGAGCCCTTCGGCGACGAGACCGCCGGCAAGAACCAACAGCCGGGTGGAGGGCACTTCACGAAGTGGTGAGCCATCCAGATTGCGGATGGCGTTACCCAGTCTGACGAGTGATCGCGCTGTGTCGCTGTCGATTCCGGCTTCGTGGGCAACCACTTCCGTCTCGGTATCCACGGGCGGGAAGCCGAGTTCGATGGCGATGAAACGCTGACGCGTCGACTCCTTGAGGTTCTTCAGCACACTCTGGTAGCCGGGGTTGTAGGAGATCACCAGCTGAAAACCGGGCGTCGCGGGCAAGGTCGTGCCGAGGCGATCGATCGGAAGCTCGCGGCGGTGGTCGGCGAGCGGATGGATGACCACGGTGGTGTCCTGGCGCGCCTCGACGACCTCGTCCAGATAGAAGATGGCGCCCTCGCGGACGGCGCGCGTCAACGGTCCGTCCACCCATACCGTTTCTCCGCCCTTGAGCAGGAAACGGCCCACCAGATCCGCCGACGTCATATCTTCGTGGCCCGCAACGGTAATCAGGTCGCGACCCAGTTCATGGGCCATGGCCTCCACGAACCGGGTCTTCCCGCATCCCGTGGGCCCCTTCAACAACACCGGCAGGCCGCGGCCCGCCGCCGCACCAAACACCGCGACCTCGTCGCCGACCGCTCGGTAGAACGGCGCCTCCGGGCGAGATTGAGCAACGGCGGCGTGACCAATGGTCAGCACTTCACTTCCCTCGTTCGAAGGGGACGATCTTCGGAAGCTCTACGCCCTCTGGGAGAACAAGCTTGCCCTCGGGGTTGATGTAACCAGATCCGTTGCGATGCATCGGTAGAGCCGGATCGGGGCAGAGTCTGTCAGTCCCGTCACCGCAGATGCCCATCATGAAATAAGAGCGCTTCTGCAGGTCCTGCGGCCAAGACTCGGAGTGCATGGCGAACCACTGCACGGGAAGGTTGTAGAACACGAAGAACAACCCGCTGACTGCCGCGAAGATGGCCAGGAAGCGAATGAACTGCTGCTTGGCTTGACCGCCTCGGACTCGGTCGAGCCCGCGCTCGACGACGGTGCGGCCACGGTCGTCGGTGAAGAAGCGCAGACAGCACAGACCGGCTTGGACACCGCCCCACATCAGCCCTTCGTAAATGGGCCATTGGTAGTAGGTGCCGGCATTGATCGACCACGACTTGATTGCGCCCGGGTATGTGAAGAGCCCCATCGGCATGAGGAACAAGCCTTCGATAACGAAGTCGAAGAAGAACCCCCACAGGGCCACAACACCGATCAGACGGAGGTTGCTGATGTTCGGCCACCGCCCCTTGACCTTGCGCATGACCCAACAACCAAGGATCGTGCACACCAGAACTCCGGTTGCGTAACCCGGTGCATTCATCAGCAGCGGTTCGGCCATCATGCGACCTGGCTGCCCGTACGACTGCCAACCCGGAATGTCCTGGACCCACGAACCCCGGTTCCACATCCAGGTGTTGTAGGTGCTCCAGGTGTTGAAATAGTTCAGCAACGGATCCTGGAAGAACATCAGGCCCATTGACACCAAAAGCATGCCGTCCAGCGTGATTCGCCGCTCGCGCCGCCACGGCCTGACGATGAAGTAATAGATACCGACCGGCAGGCCGATCATGATCACGACCGTCCACGTCGCGAGGATTGCCTTCATCAGGGTTGGCGGATCGCTCACTCCAGCAGGTACCCGCTCGAAATTGGGCCCGAAGATCCAGCGGATCCACACATACAACTGGAAAGCCAGAACGGCCCCGCCGAAGACGGCCCAGATCTTGACCGCCGTGGCTTTCGGCTGGATCTGGGAACCGAGGGTGGCCGCACCGCCGAGCGGCTCGGTGACCGTCGGCGCGTTCTTCTTGTCCGAGAGTCCGCTGCTCATGACCGTGTCTCCTTTCTGGATCGTTGTCGTACCGTGCTGACGCATCCGCTTGACCCAGGAGATACGTGCTGCGATGAGCTTGTCGACGGGGCCGTCGACTCGCCTTCCCCCGATGCCGATCTCCGGCAATATACCCAGTAGTATCTAAAAGGGGAAGTAGATTCTGAGAATCCGTGAGATAGTGAGTCCATGGTCGAGCGTTGGACTCGTGATCGCCGCCTCGAGCACACCCGTGCGCTGCTGCTGGATGCC